>JBJMQK010000680.1:0-10165 GCA_045802735.1 Anaeromyxobacteraceae bacterium
CTCCGCGAGCGCGCGCGCACCGGCCTGGTCCCCGACCTGGAGCGCGAGTCGCGAGGCCGCGACGCCGTAGCGCGGCGTCGCCGGGTCGGCCTCGGCGGCCTCGCGGAAGAGCGCCGCCGCGGCGGCGTGGTTCCCGACGGCCTCCGCCGCGAGCGCCCGGTCGTACTGGTCGCGCGCGCGCTCGCCCTGCGCGAGGCGCCGCGCCTCGGCGGCGAGCGTCCGCGCCTCGGGGTGGCGCGGGTCGAGGCTCGCCGCGGTGAGGAAGTCGTTCGCCGCCTGCGCGTGCTTCCCCTGCGCCATCGCCTCCCGACCGCGGCGCACCAGGTCGGCCACGCGCGAGGCGTGAGCGACGAGCGGGTTCGCGCGCGCGAGCCGGCGCCGGCGCTCCTCGCCGCGCTGCTCGTCCTCGAGGCGGCGCGTCTCGGCCCGGGCGAACTCCTCGGGCGGCGCGGTGCGGCGGGCGTACTCCACGCGCCGCTTCTCGTCGGCGAGCACGTCGCGTGCCTCGGTGAGCGCGCGGAAGACGCGCTCGAGGCGCGCGAGGTAGCTGCCGAGGCGCTTTCCGGCGTAGCGGTCCGGGTGGAAGACCTTGACCTTCGCGACGTAGGCGGCGCGGGCGGTGTCGACGGAAGCATTCCACGGGATCCCGAGGAGCCGCCAGTGATCGAAGCGGCCGAGTTGACCGTGGAGGTACAGGACCTCCTTCTTGACCTCCGGCGACAGGTCGACATCCTCCGCGAGGTCCGCGGGGGTGAAGACGTGGTCGCTGTAGCGGTCGCCGGACAACGGTGTGGGACCCCTCGTGCCGCGCTCCGACGGACGGGCGCGGCACCCTGACATTACCGGCGCGGCACGGACCCGGTCAAACGCCGTCGCCGCGCGACGCGCGATCGCGCAACAGGGCGCGATCGCGGCGGAAACGTCACTCGCCGAGGAGCAGCTCGAGCAGCGCCTTCTGCGCGTGGAGGCGGTTCTCCGCCTCGTCGAAGACCGCGGACTGGGGGCCCTCGATGACGTCGTCGGCGATCTCCTCGCCGCGGTGGGCCGGGAGGCAGTGGAGCACGATGGCCTTCGGGTCGGCCTGGGCGAGGAGCGCCGCGTCGACGATGAAGCCCGAGAAGCGCTTCCTGCGCTCGAGCGCCTCCGCCTCCTGCCCCATGCTCGCCCACACGTCGGTGTTGAGCACCTGCGCGCCCTTGGCAGCCTCGGCGGGCGTGCGCACGAGGCGCGCCTTCTTCCCGGCCTTCTCGAGCAGCGCGGGGTCGGGGTCGTACCCCTCGGGACAGGCGAGGCGCAGGGTGAAGCCGAGCTGGATCGACGCCTCGAGCCACGAGTTCGCCATGTTGTTGCCGTCGCCGATCCAGGCGACCTGGAGGTCGTTGCGGCGGAGCGCGTCGCGCCCGAGGCGCTCGGCGATCGTCTGGAGGTCGGCGAGGACCTGGCACGGGTGCGACGCGTCGGTGAGCGCGTTCACGACCGGGACCGTCGCGTACGCCGCCATCTCCTCGAGCTTCGCGTGCTGGAACGTCCGCACCACGAGGCCGTCGAGGTAGCGCGAGAGGACGCGCGCCGTGTCCTTCACCGGCTCGCCGCGGCCGAGCTGCGTCTCCTGCGGCGAGAGCATCATCGAGTTCCCGCCGAGCTGGTACACGCCGACCTGGAACGACACGCGCGTGCGCGTCGAGGCCTTCTCGAAGACGAGGCCGAGCGACATTCGGTCGAGCGGGCGCGGACCGTGGCGGCCGAGCAGCTTCCACTCGGCGGCGCGCTCGAGCAGGTCGAGGATCTCGTCGCGCGAGAGGTCGGTGAGCCGGAGGAAGTCGCGCTTCTGGCGGGCGGTGCGGGGCATGGTTCAGGCCTTCCCGGGCGCCGCGGCGAGCGCGGCTCCGAGCCGCGCGACGGCCAGGTCGGCGTCCGCGGCGGTGAGGGTGAGGGCTGGGGCGAGGCGGATGACGTCGTCTCCGATGGGGTTCACGAGCAGCCCGCGCTCGCGCGCGAGCGGCCCGACGTCGCCGGCCTTCACGCCGCGCAGGACGACGCCGACGAGCATGCCGCGGCCGCGCACCTCGGCGACGCGCCCGCCCGAGGCGAGCGCGCGCAGGCCCTCGAGGAGCCGCGCCGAGACCTCGCGCGAGCGCGCCAGCACGCCGCCTTCGGTGAGCTCCCGCAGGACCGCGGCCGCGACGGCGCAGGCGAGCGGGTTCCCGCCGAACGTCGAGCCGTGGCTGCCGGCGGTGAGGTGCTGGCCGACCTCCTCCGTCGCGAGCAGCGCGCCGATGGGGAAGCCGCCGGCGAGCCCCTTCGCCGAGGACATGAGGTCGGGGAGGACGCCCTCCCCCTCGTGCGCCCACATGCGGCCGGTCCGGCCCATGCCGGTCTGGATCTCGTCGAAGAGGAGGAGCGCGCCGGAGGCGCGGGTGAGCTCGCGCGCAGCGGCGAGGTACCCGGGCGGCGGCGGGACGACGCCCGACTCGCCGAGGATGGGCTCCACGATGAACGCCGCGGTGCGGTCGGTGAGCGCCGCGCGCAGCGCCGCGACGTCGCCGTACGGGACGTGGCGCACGCCCGGGACGAGCGGCTCGAAGCCGTGCTGGTACTTCTCCTGGCCGCCCACCGTCACGGTGAAGAGCGTGCGGCCGTGGAAGGCGTCCTTGCAGGCGACGATCTCGTTCCGCTCCGGGTGGCCGCGATCGGCGTGGTACTTCCGCGCGAGCTTCAGCATCACCTCGTTCGCCTCGGCGCCGCTGTTGCAGAAGAAGGCGCGCGAGGCGAAGGGCGTCGCCGCGAGGAGCCGCTCGGCGAGCTCGATCTGGCGCGGGATGTAGAAGTGGTTCGAGACGTGCCAGAGGGTGCGGCCCTGCTCCTCGAGCGCCTTCACCATCGCCGGGTGCGCGTGACCGAGGACGTCCACCGCCACGCCGCCGAGGAAGTCGAGGTACTCCTTGCCGTCCGCGTCCCACACCCGGGCGCCCTCGCCGCGCACGAGCGCGACGGGCTGCTGCCGGTAGTTCGGGGTGAGGACCTTCTGCGCGCGCTCAGCCCAGGCCGCGTTCTGCGTCATTCCGGGCTTATAGCACGCTGGGCCGGCGCTTCCAGCCCGTGGCTCACAGAATGTACCTGCTCAAGTCCTCGTCGCTGAGGACGCCATCGAGGCGGTCGCGCACGTACTTGGGGTCGATGACGAGGCGGTGCCCCCGCTTCTCGGCGGCGTCGAACGAGATCTCGTCGAGGAGCCGCTCCATCACGGTGTGGAGGCGGCGCGCGCCGATGTTCTCGTTGCGCTCGTTCACCTCCGCCGCGACGCGTGCGATCTCGTCCACGGCGTCGTCGCCGATCTGGAGGTCCACCCCCTCGGTGGCGAGGAGCGCGACGTACTGCTTCACGAGCGAGTTCTTCGGCTCGCGCAGGATGCGGACGAGGTCCTCGCGGCCGAGCGGGTCCAGCTCGACGCGGATGGGGAAGCGGCCCTGCAGCTCGGGGATGAGGTCCCCGACCTTGGCGACGTGGAAGGCGCCGGCGGCGATGAACAGGACGTGGTCCGTCTTCACCATCCCGTACTTGGTGTTGACGTTCGAGCCCTCGACGATGGGGAGCAGGTCGCGCTGCACGCCGCCGCGCGAGACGTCCGGGCCGTGCCCGCCCTCCCCGCCCCGCCCGGCGATCTTGTCGATCTCGTCGATGAAGATGATGCCGGCGTTCTGCGCGCGGTCGAGCGCGTCGCGCGTGACGCGCTCCATGTCCACCATGCGCGACGCCTCGTCCTCGGCGAGGAGCTGGAGCGCGTCCTTCACCTTGAGCTTGCGCTTCCGCTTCTTCGGCCCGCCGCCCAGCATCGAGAGGATCGGGTTGTTCCCGAGCTGGTTCATCATCTCGTTCAGGCCCTGCGCCATGTCCTCCATCCCGGGGGCCATGATGGGCATGAACGGCATCGCCTTCTCGGCGAGCTCCACCTCGACGTCGTCGTCGTCGAGCGTGCCGGCGCGGAGCTGGGCGCGGGCGCGGTCGCGCGCGGCGGTCCCTCCGCCGGCCTTCTCCGGATCGGCCGCGCCACGCATCTTGTCCACCGCGCCGCGGAAGCCGAGGCCGAAGGCGCCGCCGCCGAAGCCGAGCGCGTCGAGGACCTTCTCCTCGGCGGCCTCGCGGGCGCGGCCCGAGAGCTTCACCATCTCCTCTTCCTTCACGAGCTTCACCGCGGCCTCGACGAGGTCGCGCACCATCGAGTCCACGTCGCGCCCGACGTAGCCCACCTCGGTGAACTTCGACGCCTCCACCTTCACGAAAGGTGCGCCGGCGAGCTTCGCCAGGCGCCGCGCGATCTCGGTCTTCCCCACGCCGGTGGGGCCGATCATGATGATGTTCTTGGGGAGGATCTCGTCCTTCAGATCGGCCGCGACGCGCTGGCGGCGCCAGCGGTTGCGGAGGGCGATGGCGACGGCGCGCTTCGCCTTGCCCTGCCCGACGATGTAGCGGTCGAGCTCGGCGACGATGTCCCTGGGCGTCAGGCTCCTCGCGTCCACGCTACAGCTCCTCGAACGTGAGGTTCGCGTTCGTGTAGATGCAGATCTCGGCGGCGAGCTTCAGCGCCTCCTCGGCGACCGCGCGCGCCGGCAGGCTCGAGTGCGCGAGGAGCGCCCGCGCCGCGGCGAGCGCGTAGGGGCCGCCGGACCCGACCGCCGCCACGCCGCCGCCCGCGACGACGTCGGGCTCGATGACGTCGCCCGCCCCGGAGAGCACGAAGGTGTGCTCCCGGTCGGCGACGATGAGGAGCGCCTCGAGGCGCCGCAGGAAGCGATCGGTGCGCCACTGCTTCGCGAGCTCCACCGCGGCGCGCGGCAGGGAGCGCGCGTGCTCCTTGAGCTTCTTCTCGAACAGCTCGAACAGCTGGAACGCGTCGGCGGTGGCGCCCGCGAACCCGGCGATGACCTGCCCCTCGCCGAGGCGCCGCACCTTGCGGGCGGTGGACTTCATCACCGTCTTGTCGAGCGTGACCTGGCCGTCGCCGGCGACGACCACCTTCCCGTCGCGGCGCACGCAGAGCACGGTCGTGCCGTGGAACATCCGCTTGAGGTAGCGGTCGGGGAGGTCTGGGGCAACGTGGAACCCGTTCGCCCTGAGCGTAGGCCCGCAGGGCCGGAGTCGAAGGGGCTACTTCGCCCGCGGGTGCGCGCTGTCGTACACCTCGGCGAGCCGCTTCCAGTCGAGGTGGGTGTAGCGCTGCGTCGTCGAGAGCGAGGCGTGGCCGAGCAGCTCCTGGATGGCGCGCAGGTCGGCGCCGTTGCCGAGGAGGTGCGTCGCGAAGCAGTGGCGGAGGACGTGCGGGTGGACGTGGCGCGTGAGCCCGCTCGCGACGACCGCGCGGTCGAGGCGGCGACCGATCGAGCGCTGCGACAGGCGCCCGCCGCGATAGTTGAGGAAGACCGCGCGCCGCCCGAGCGCCGCGTCGGGCCCGATCGCGAGCGCCGGACGCCCCTCGTCGAGCCAGCGGCGCAGCGCCTCGCGCGCGGCGCCGCCGAACGGGACGATCCGCTCCTTCGAGCGCTTGCCGAGGACGCGGACGAGCCCCTGCGCGAGGTCGAGCGCGTCGAGGTCGAGCCCGGTGAGCTCCGAGACGCGGAGGCCGCTCGCGTAGAGCAGCTCGAGGAAGGCCCGGTCGCGCAGCTCGAGCGGCTCGGCGCGCTTCGGCGTCTCGACGAGCGCCGCGACCTCCTCCTCGGGCAGGACCACGGGCAGCTTCTTCGGGCGCTTCGGGCTCCCGATGCCGCGCGCTGGGTTCGACGGCGCGAGGCCCTCGCGCACGAGGAAGCGGTAGAGGCTGCGGATGGCGGAGAGCTTGCGCCCGAGCGTCACCGCGCCGCAGGAACCGGCAGCGCGGGCGACGAAGCCGCGCACCGCCGCGGGCGACGACGGCACGAGCGGCACGCCCGCCCCGGCGAGGTAGGCCGCGTACTGCGCGAGGTCGGTGAGGTAGGCCTTCGACGTGTGCCGCGAGCCGCGCCGCTCGCTCGCGAGGTGCGCCGCGAACCTCTGGATCTCCGGCGGGAGCGCGGCGAGGTCGGGCGGCACGGCGGCGATGGTGCCACGGGGGCGAACCGGCGCGACTTTTTCGATGGGGCGGGCGCACGTGGCAGCCGCCAGAGTTGCACGGATGACGCAGCCGAGAACCGCGCGGCCCGTCACGGCACCTCGGCCACGTAGACGCCCTGCCGCTTCGGATCGAGCACGGCGTAGGCGACCCGGCGGGCGTCGCCGCCGACGAAGTGGGCGGTGCCCGGGCGCACGTAGGTGTCGACGGCGGTGAGCTTGCCGCCGTCCCAGACCGCGAGGTCGAGCGCGACGCGGTCCTTGCGCGCCCAGGCGACGAGGAGGCGGTCGGGCTTTCCGGGGGCGTAGTCGAAGCTCTTCAGACCCTCCGCGATCCGCTCCGGCTTCGGGTCGGCGGCGCCGACGCCGGAGACGGGCACGCGGAACAGGTCGCACGCCTCCGCCTCGCGCACGCACGCCGTGCGGTAGTAGAGCCAGCGC
The DNA here is from genome assembly GCA_045802735.1 of Anaeromyxobacteraceae bacterium. Taxonomy (GTDB): domain Bacteria; phylum Myxococcota; class Myxococcia; order Myxococcales; family Anaeromyxobacteraceae; genus Anaeromyxobacter_A. Next base: position 6,523 of record JBJMQK010000680.1, read on the forward strand.
CCGTCGGGCGAGAAGGAGAACCCGAAGACGCCGCGCGCCACCGCGACCGCGCGGTCGCCCGCGCGCGCGAGGCCGAGGTCCACCGAGTAGCCGCCGGCGGTCACGTGCTGCAGGTACGCCACCGCCTGCCCGTCGCGGGTGAGGTCGAAATCGGAGACGTTGCGCGCGAGGATCTCCCGCTTCGCCCCGGGCGCGGCGACGGCGAGCGCGCCGGTCCGCGAGCGCGGGTCGTACTCCTCGAGCCAGGCGAGCCGCTCGCCCGACGCCGACCAGCGCGGCTCCCCGACGCGGCTCGCGAGGCGCTCCGGCGCCCGCCCGGCGAGCGCGACCATGAGGTCGCCCTGCCGCCCGGGGACGGCGTCCGCGACGTAGGCGACGGCGTCGCCCCGCGGAGAGAAGGAGAACTCGCGCACGTCGCGGCCGAGCGCGGCGGACGGGGCCCCGTCGGCCCAGGCGACCTGCAGCGCCTGCGCCGCACCCGCCGTGAACGCGAAGCGCCGCCCGTCGCGGGCGAACGCGTACTCGCGCACCGCGGCGGCGACCGGCGCCGCGGCGGCGTCGCGCACCGCGAGGAGATCGCTTCCGGCGCGGAGCGTGCGGCGCGCGAGCAGCGCGAGGGGCCCGCCCGCCCCGAACTCGAACGTGGCGACGCCGTCGGCGCCGCGGACGGGCTCGGCGCGCCACTGGGGCGGCCGCGCCACGAGGAGCCGCCCCGCCGCCACCAGGCCGAGCGCGCCGCCCTCGCGCGCGAAGCCGTGGAACGTCACGCCGTCGGCGACCCGCCGCGGTTCGCCGCCCGCCGCCCAGGCGACGAGGGCGCCGGCCCCGGACGCGGCGTCGTAGTCGGCGAGCGCGGCCAGCGAAGCGGGCGCGGCGTGCGCGGAGCTCCAGGCGAACCCGCGGAGCGTCGAGACGCCGCGCGCGAGGCGCGTCGCGGCGCCGCCGCTCGAGGGCGCGACCGAGAGGTCGCAGGACGCCGTGCCCGCCGGCAAGGTCCGGTCCCGCTGCGGCTCGCACGCCGCGAGCCAGGCGATCCACGCGCCGTCGGGCGAGGCGCGGACAGACAGCGCGTCGGCGTCGGCGAGGCGGCGGCCGAGGCCGGTGGGCGCGGGGGCGCCAGAGCGCGAGCACGAGGCGAGCGCGAGCAGGGCGACGGCCACGAGCGACCCCGACCCTCTCCCCGTTCGTCCTGAGCGTAGCCGCGAAGCGGCGGAGTCGAAGGACCCCCACGAGCGCGCGCTCACGCGATCCATCCCGCGATCTCCTTCCGCGCCCGCTCCGCGTGCGCGCCCTTCCGGGCCGCCTTGCCCCGGTGCCGCCCCTCGAGCGGCGGGAAGAGCGCGTACACCACGTTCGTCGGCTGGTACGGGGTGCCCGGCGGGTGCGCCGCGCCGGTGACGTGGCGGTACAGCGCGCCGATCGCGGTCGCCGGCGGGGGCGGACGGAACGGCCGCGCCGCGAGGCGATCGAGGACGGCGCGCGCCGCGACGAGGCCACACGCGGTCGACTCGACGTACCCCTCGACCCCGGTGATCTGCCCGGCGAAGAAGAGGTGGGGCCGCTCGCGGTGCGACAGGTCGGGCGCGAGGAGGCGCGGCGCCTCGATGAAGGTGTTGCGGTGGATCTGCCCCATGCGCACGAACTCCGCGTTGCGGAGCCCGGGGATGAGCTCGCGGAAGATGCGGCGCTGCTCGGGCCAGGTGAGGCGCGTCTGGAAGCCCACGAGGTTGTACGCGGTGCCCGCCTCGTCCTCGCGGCGCAGCTGCACGACCGCGAACGGGCGCCGCCCGGTGCGCGGATCCTCGAGCCCGACGGGCTTCATGGGCCCGTAGGCGAGGACGTCCGCGCCGCGCTCCGCCATGACCTCCACCGGCAGGCACCCCTCGAAGTAGCGCGGCTCCTCGAACGCGTGCGGCTGCACCTTCTCGCCCGCGAGCAGCGCGGCGACGAACGCCCGGTACTGCGGCTCGTCGAACGGCAGGTTCAGGTAGTCGACGCCGGAGCCCTTGCCGTAGCGGGAGCGCGCGTACGCGATCGCAGGATCGATCGAGTCCGCCGCCACGATGGGCGCGATCGCGTCGTAGAAGTGGAGGCGCCCGCCGCAGAGCCGGGAGATGGACTCGGCGAGCGCGTCGGCGGTCAGCGGGCCGGTCGCGACGATCGCCGGCTCCGGCCCCTCCGGCAACGCCGTCACCTCCTCGCTCACGACGCGCACGCGCGGATGCTCCGCGAGGCGCCGCGTCACGAGGGCGCTGAAGCGCTCGCGATCCACGGCGAGCGCGTCGCCCGCCGGGACGCGCGTCGCGTCGGCGCAGGCGAGCACGAGGCTCCCGAGCCGGCGCAGCTCCTCGTGGAGCAGCCCGACCGCGTTCTCGGGGTTGTCGGAGCGCAGGGAGTTCGAGCAGACCAGCTCCGCGAGGCCGTCGAGCTTGTGGGCGGGCGAGCGGCGGGCCGGTTTCATCTCGTGGAGCGCGACGTCCGCGCCCCCCTGCGCGAGCTGCCACGCCGCCTCGACTCCGGCGAGCCCGCCCCCGACGATCGTCACCTTGCCGGCCATCGCTCGCCCCCTCCCTCGCTCCCGGAGGGCCCCCCCCTCCTGCGGCGTGGCGAGGGTTGCCGCCGGGACCCTCGGGTGCCCAGCTTGTACCGCAAGCGCGCACTGGGACCGGAGGGCGGCGTCGTCGTGGGAGCCCCTGGTGCGCGCCATCTATTGCGGGCATCCCGGAGGAAAGCAACGTGCGTGCGCAGGAGATCGACGTGCTGAGGACGAAGCTGCTGCGACGCCGCGCCGCGATCATCCAGACCGCGCGGCATGCGCAATCCGAGCTGGAGGCGCTGCGCGGCGCCGAGCGCGACCCCGAGTTCGAGGAGGGAGCCCAGAGCGAGCTGGAGCAGTACACGCTGTCGCTCCTCGGCGAGGTGCAGCGCCGCGAGATCGCGATGATCGACGCCGCGCTGTCGCGCATCGACGCCGGCGAGTACGGCGTGTGCGTCGACTGCGAGACGGACATCGACCCGCGGCGGCTCGCCGCGCTGCCCTTCGCGCTCCTCTGTACCGACTGCGCCACGCGCCGCGAGCGCGGCCTCGTCGGCGAGCTGCAGGGCCCGTCGCTGTAGCGAAAGCTCACGGGGGGAGTGGCGGGTCGGACCGGCGCCCAGGGGGAGACGCCGGTCTGGCCTGTCGCGTCTGGCGGGGGTATGGGGGGCGGCAGCCCCCGATGTTCAATGACTGCGAAGCGGGCGGAGCGAGCGAGCGAGCGAGCGCGGCGAAGCCGCGGCCGCCCGCCGGCCTGGCCTGTCGCGTTCTTCAGTCGCCCTTCATCACCATGAACCGGTACTCGCCCAGCTCCGCCTGCCCGGCGGTGTACAGCACCTCCATGATGGTGCGGTACGGGATGCGGCGGTCGGCGATCACGTTGATGCGGCCGGTGAACGGCGCCTTCGGGTTGTAGCGGGCGATGTACTTCTGCTTCTCGACCTCCTTCTTCAGCGCCGCGTGCACCGCGCCGACGTAGAAGGCCTCGGGCTTCCCGCCGTCCTTGAACTGCGCCGGGATGCGCCCGCCCTCGGCCGGCACCACCGCCCGGTCGTTCACCGCGATCTCCCTCATCGAGATCGTCACGTTGACGTCGTCCTGCGGCTG
>JBJMQK010000030.1:0-18878 GCA_045802735.1 Anaeromyxobacteraceae bacterium
AACCCGACGCGCGAGGCGCTCGAGGGGTGCCTCGCGGCGCTCGAGGGCGCGAAGCACGGGCTCGCCTTCGCCTCGGGCCTCGCCGCCACCGACGCGATCCTGCACCTCCTCGACGCCGGCGATCACGTGCTCGCCTCGGACGACCTGTACGGCGGCACGTTCCGCATCTTCGACAAGGTGTTCCGCCGGCTCGGCCTCGAGTTCAGCTACGCCGACATGAGCGACCCCGGGAACGTGGAGCGCGGGCTCAGGAAGAACACGAAGCTCGTCTGGATCGAGACGCCCACGAACCCGATGCTGAAGCTCGTGGACCTCGAGGCGGTGGCGAAGCTCGCCAGGGCGCGCGGCGCGCGCACGGTCGTGGACAACACCTTCGCCTCGCCCTTCTTCCAGCGCCCCATCGAGCACGGGATCGACCTCGTCGCCCACTCGACGACGAAGTACCTGAACGGCCACTCCGACGTGGTGGGCGGCGCCGTCATGACGAGCGACGACGCCGTGCACGAGCGCATCCGCTTCCTGCAGAACGCGGTCGGCGGCGTGCCGGGTCCGCTGGACAGCTTCCTCGTCCTGCGCGGGCTGAAGACGCTGCACGTACGCATGCAGCGCCACGCCGAGAACGCGCTCGCCATCGCGAAGTTCCTGGAGCGCCACCCCAAGGTCGAGAAGGTCACCTACCCCGGGCTCGCCGCGCACCCGCAGCACGCGCTGGCGCTGCGCCAGATGCGCGGGTTCGGCGGCATGCTGACGTTCGTCGTCACGGGCGGGCTCGAGGCGGCGCGCGCGTTCCTCAAGGCGGTGCGCATCTTCGCCTGCGCGGAATCCCTCGGCGGCGTCGAGAGCCTCATCGAGCACCCGGCCATCATGACGCACGCGTCGGTGCCCAGGGAGACGCGCGAGGCGCTCGGCATCGCCGACGGCTTCATCCGCGTCTCGTGCGGCATCGAGAACGTGACCGATCTCATCGCCGACCTCGAGCGCGGGTTCGCCGCGGTCCGCTGATTCACCACACTGTAAGTGTGACCTGTCCCCCATCCGCGGGTTCCACTCCCCGAACGCGATCTCGAGGGAGGGGACATGTCCCACATGGCGAAGGTTTCGGCGCTCGCGGCGCTCGTCGTCGCGACGGGCTGCGGCGGCGGCGACGAGAAGGTGGTGTGCAATCCGGCGGCCCAGACCGGATGCGGCGGCGGGCAGGTGTGCGAGGCGGTGCCGGGCGCGACCGCCGCCTGCTTCGACCCGGTGATCCTCGCCGGAACGGTGACGGATCTCGCGACGGCGCGCGGCCTCGCCGGCGCCCGGCTCGTCGCGCTCGACGCGAACCGCGCGCCGGCCAGCGCCGTGGCGACCTCGGCGGAGGACGGCACGTACCGCGTCGCGCTGCCCTGGCCGCGCGCGGCCGACGGCACGCCGCTCCCGGGCTCGGTGACGCTGCGCGCCGATCGCGCCGGGTACCAGGGCTTCCCGGGCGGGCTCCGGCAGGCGCTCCCCGTCGACCTCTCCTCGCCCGCGCGGCTCCAGGGCTCCTGGAGCGTCCGCTCGGCGCTCACCGACGTCGGGCTCGTCGCTCTGCCGGCCGGCGCCGGGACGGGCGCGATCCACGGCAAGCTCACGCCCCCCGCCGACGGCGCGGGCGTCCTCGTCGTGGCCGAGACGTCGAGCGGGGGCGCGCTGCACGGCGCGAGCGCGGTGGCCGATCGCGGAGGCGACTTCGCCATCCTGAACCTCGCCGCCGGCGAGTACACGGTGCGCGCCTACGCGAAGGGCGCGAGCTACGGCCCGGCGACGGTCGCGCTCGCCGCCGGGCAGGACGCGCCGGTCCAGCTCGGCGCGCCGGCGGCGGCGACGGGTACCGTGAGCGGGAGCGTGCAGATCGTGAACGGCGGCCAGGGCACCACCACGTCGGTGGTCCTCGTCGTCGAGTCGACGTTCGAAGCGGCGCTGGCCCGCGGCGACGTGCCGCCGGGGCTCCGCGCGAGCGGCGTGACCGGGAGCTTCTCGGTCGCCGGCGTCCCGGAAGGCCGCTACGTCGCGCTCGCCGCCTTCGAGGACGATCGCCTCGTGCGCGACCCCGACACGAGCATCGGCGGGACGCAGATCGCGCACGTGACGGTCTCGAACGGCGCGACGGTCCCGGTCGCCGCGTTCAAGGTGACGGGCGCCCTCGACGTGATCGCGCCGGGAGCGACCGGTCCCGAGGCGATCACCTCGCCGACGCCGCTCCTCTCGTGGGCGGACGACTCCTCCGAGGACCACTACCGCGTGACCGTGCTCGACGCGTTCGGCTCGACGCTCTGGGAGCTCACGATCCCGGGCGTGAGCGGCGGGACGCCCTCGGTGCGCTACGGCCAGGCCGGCGGGACGCCCGCGACCGCGCCAGCGCTCGCCCCCGGCATGTACTACCAGTTCAGGGTCGCCTCGCTGAAGAGCGGCGTCCCGATCTCGACGACCGAGGACCTGAAGGGCGTCTTCCAGTACGCCCCGTGAGCGGACCGCGGCGCGGGGTCAGGTGGACCCGTCCGTCGCCGCCCCGTCCACCGGCACGTCCGCCGGCTCGGCCGCCACGCCGGGCGCGGGCGGACGGCCGGGGTGCACCGCGATCGCCGGGAACAGGAACCCGACCGCCGCCGCGCAGCAGGCGATCGCGAAGACCGTCCAGAAGATCGTCGACATCCCCGACGCGAGCGCACCCGAGAGGCCCGACACGAGCGCGGGGTCGAGGAGGCGGCGCTCGGGGCCGAGGAGCTTCTCGACCGAGCCGGGTGGCGCGCCGTTCCCCCCGAGCGCCGAGGCGAGCACGCCGCCGAGGATCCCGACGGCGAGCGTCCCGCCGATGGTGCGGAAGAACATGGTGCTCGCGGTCGCGACGCCGCGCCGGTTCCAGGGGACGCTCGACTGCACGCCGATGACGAGCGGCGTGTTGGCGAAGCCGAGCCCGAGGCCGTACACGGCGGTGAGGACGCGCGGCAGGGCGAGCCCCGCGCCCGGGCGGAGGAGGAGCGCGATCGCGAGCGCGGCGGCGGCCGTCAGGAGGAGCCCGCCGCGGATGAGGACGCGGTAGCCGACCCGCGGCAGGAGCCGCCCGCCGAGCGTCGAGGCGATGGGCCAGCCGATCGCCATCGGCGCGATCGCGCTGCCCGCGCCGGTGGGCGTCGCGCCGAGCACGCTCTGCGCGTAGAGCGGGACGTACGTCACCATCGAGATCATGGCCGCACCGACGAGCGCCCCCGTGGCCGACGCGACGCCGATGACGCGCTGGCGGAAGAGGTCGAGCGGGAGGAGCGGCTCCTTCGCGCGCGCCTCCACGACGAGGAACAGGGCGAGGCAGGAGAGCGAGGCGGCGACGAGCGCCGTCGTGCCCGGCCCCGACCGCACCGCGACGAGCGCGGCGACGATGCTGCACGTGAGGAGGAGCGCGCCGAGGAGGTCGAGCCGGTGCTCGTGGCGCTCGACGCGCTCGTGGTACGCGGCCGAGAGCACGGCGGCGCAGCCGAGGCCGAGCGGCAGGTTGACGTAGAAGACCCAGCGCCACGACAGGTAGTGGACGATGGCGCCGCCGAGGAGCGGGCCGATGAGGCCGGCGATGCCCCACACCGCGCCGAACACGCCCTGCCAGCGCGCGCGCTCGCGCACGTCGAACAGGTCGCCGACGATGGTGAGGGCGATGGGCTGGATCGCGCCCGCGCCGAGCCCCTGCAGCGCGCGGAAGGCGATGAGCGCCTCCATGCTCCGCGCCTGACCGCACGCGAACGAGCCGGCGAGGAAGAGCGCGAGCCCGGCGAGCATGACGGGCTTCCGCCCGTGGAGGTCGGCGAGCTTGCCGTGGATCGGCACCGTCACCGTCGCGGTGAGCATGTAGGCGGCGAACGCCCAGGCGTAGAGGTGCAGGCCGCCGAGGTCGCCCACCGCGGTCGGCATCGCCGTCGAGACGACCGTCATCTCCATCGCGGCGAGGAACAGGCCGAGGAGGAGCGCGACGACGGTGAGGCTGCGGTTCGTGGTCTTCACGCCCCATCTCCCTACCTGCTCCCGGCGACGGCGGCGAGGGATTACGGTGCGCGCCCGCGCTGCCGCCGGGCATATCTACGGCGACATGACCCCGGCCGGAACGCTCGCCGCCGCGACCTTCGCACTCGCCGCCATGGCCCACCCCGCCCCGCCCACCACGAGCCCCGACCTCCGCGCCGCCGCCGATGCGGCGCAGGCGGCGCTCGTCGCCCGGCACCCCGCGGAGCGGGCGCGCATCGAGCGCGGCGTCGCGCAGGTGCTCGCGCTCTGGCGGCCGGACGACGGCGACGCGAAGGCGCTGCGCGCGTTCCTCGAGGCGCAGTTCGTCCCGTCGGGCGCGCCACTCGAGACGCTGCTCGCGCGCCTCGAGGAGGCGCTGGAGGCGCTCGACGGCGGGTTCGTGGAGACGAACCGGGCGCTCTCGCGCCACGCGGTCCTCGACCTCGGCCCGCTCACCGAGGTGGACAGGCTGCTCTCCGCCTTCGACGCGGGCGCGCACGCGACCGACGACCTCTTCGACGCGAAGCTCGCCTTCGCCGCGCTGCTGAACTTTCCGCAGACGACGCTCGCGGAGCGGCTGCGCGACGGGGAGCGCTGGAGCCGGGCCGACTGGGCGGCGGCGCGCCTCACCGGCCGGTTCACGCGGCGCGTGCCGGCGGCCGTGAACCAGGAGATCGCCCGCGCGTCGGCCGACGCGGAGCTCTACATCGCCGACGACAACGTCTACATGCATCACGTGCTCGTGGGCGGGAAGCGCCCGTTCCCGAAGGGCATGCGCCTCCTCAGCCACTGGAACCTGCGCGATCAGCTCAAGGCGGAGTACGCCGCGAAGGACGGGCTCGCGCGCCAGCGTGCGATCGCGAAGGTGATGGAGCGCATCGTCACGCAGACCATCCCGGCGGCGGTGGTGAACGACCCGACCGTCGACTGGGACCTCGACGCGAACGCCGTGCGGCCCGCGCCCGCGGAGGCGATCGAGGCCGGCGCGGCGCCGCGCGCGAAGGTGGACGGGGCGCGCGAGCCCGACACGCGCTACGCCCGGCTCCTCGCGACGTTCCACGCGGCGAGGCGCGCCGACCCGTACTCGCCCACCGCGCCGACGCACATCGCGCGCAAGTTCGACCTCGAGCGCGAGCTGCCCGAGCCTCGCGTCACGGCGATGCTCGAGGAGGTGCTCGCCTCGCCGCTCGTGCCGCGGGTCGCGAGGCTCGTCGAGGGGCGCCTCGGGCGCAAGCTCGAGCCGTTCGACATCTGGTACGACGGCTTCCGGCCGCGGACCCGCTTCGCCGAGGCGGACCTCGACGCGATGACGCGGAGGCGCTACCCGACGGCCGAGGCCTTCCAGCAGGACCTCCCGGCGACGCTCGAGAAGCTCGGCTTCGCGCCGGGCAAGGCGCGCTTCCTCGCCGCGCGGATCGTGGTCGAGCCGGCGCGCGGCTCGGGCCACGCGCTCGGCGCGGCGAAGCGCGGCGACTTTCCCCACCTGCGCACGCGGGTGGGGAAGGACGGCATGGACTACAAGGGCTTCAACATCGCGGTGCACGAGCTCGGTCACAACGTCGAGCAGGTGTTCTCGCTGTACGAGGTCGACCACACGCTGCTGCAGGGCGTGCCCAACACCGCCTTCACCGAGGCGCTGGCGTTCGTCTTCCAGGCGCGCGACCTCGAGGTGCTCGGCCTCGGCAAGCCCGACGACGAGGCGCGCCGGCTCCTCGCGGTGAACGACCTGTGGATGACCTACGAGATCGCCGGCGTCGCGCTGGTGGACATCGGCGTGTGGCGCTGGATGTACGCGCACCCGCAGGCGACGCCGGCGGAGCTGCGCGAGGCGACGCTCGCCCTCGCGCGCGACGTGTGGAACCGCCACTACGCGCCGATCTTCGGGACGCGCGACGTGCCGCTCCTCGCGATCTACTCGCACATGGTCTCGAGCTTTCTCTACTTGCCCGACTACCCGCTCGGACACGTCATCGCGGCGCAGATCGAGGAGCACCTCGCGCAGGCGCCGAGCCTCGGCGGCGAGTTCGAGCGGATGGCCCGGTTCGGCAGCGTGACGCCGGACCTGTGGATGAAGAACGCCACCGGCGAGGGCGTGTCGCCGCGGGCGCTCCTCGCGGCGGCGGGGAAGGCGCTCGACGCGCTCCCACCCGTCGGTGGGGGGTCTCGGGGGGAGCGGCGTTCGCTCACCCCGGAGTGAGGGATCGCTGCCTGCAGCGAGCCCGGAAATCCGCCCTGACTCGCCCGGAAGTTCGGTCGTCAGACGAAGAGAACGCCCGGCGAGTCAGGGCGTCGGGCCGGCGGCGCCCGTCTGGCGCGGGTTCGACCCGTGGACGAACGCGCGCGCCTCCGCCTCGTTCCCCACGAAGTGGTTCGTGCAGTCGGGCGCGTCGTCGTAGACGAAGACGCGGCGCCCGCCCACGAAGGCCGGCTCGAACTCGTCCCACCCGATGAGCGTGTCGCCGAGCCGGTGGCCGAACGAGAGGGCCAGGCGCCCGTCCGCCTGGCGGCACGGAACGCCCTTCCGCTCCTCCGCCCAGTGGCGCAGCTCGAGGATGTCGTCGGTGACGCGCAGCATGGGGCCTCCCGGGGCTCGCCGTGTGGATGTGATCGCGCGCGGCGCACGGCCGCTCCCGCGCGGGGTACCCCGCAAAATGCATGGGCCATGACCGATGTGCATCTCGGAGGCATGGACCCGACCCACGAGACCCCCTCCGATGCGGCGGGCGAGCGCGTCCGCGAGACCACGCCCCCCGAGCGCCCGGGCGCGACGACCCCGGCGCCGCCCCTGCGCGGGCCCGACGTCAACGACGTCGACAACCTGGAGGGCGGGGTCGGACCCTTCCTCGGCGGCCCATCGGAGGCGACGCTCCCGAAGCCGTAGCGCGCGGTCAGCCTCGGAACGACCGCAGCACCTCGGCCGCGGCGCGCTCGCCCGACTCGAGCGCGCCGTGCACGGTGCCCGCGCTGCCGAGCACCGTCGCCTCGCCCGCGAAGAAGATCGTCCCTGCGACCGGCGCCGCGAGCGCGCCGGGCACGTCGGCCGTGCCGGGCGGAAACACCGCATAGGCGCCCCCGGCGAGCGGGTCGTCGGCCCAGCTCGCGACGTCCGCGCCATCCACGAGGTCCTCGAGCCGACTGCGCGGCATCGCGAAGACCCGCGCGAGCGTCGCGAGCGCCGCCGCGACGGCGTCGCGCTCACCCGCCTTCGCGAGGCGCGCCGCCGCCGGTCCGCCCGCCCAGCCGATGAGCCGCGCCGCGTCGAGCGGCAGGGGCGTCCACCAGGTCGGCACCGGGAGCGCGGGCGCGAGCAGGAAGGCGAGGTCGGGCCAGCCCCGCCCCCGCCCGCGGCGCTCGCGCCAGAAGGCGCGGCGAAAGCGAAGCAGCACCTTCACCACGGGTCCCATCTCGACCCGCGCCGCGGCGCGCTCCTTGTCGCGCAGCGCGGGCCTGAAGCGGACGGCCGCGCCGCGCGCGAGGAGCGCCGGGGGCAGCGTCACCACGAGGCGCTCCGCGGCGAGGCGGACGGGCGCGCCCACCCGGCCGCGGCCGCGCACCTCGACCCGGCCCGGGCGCCAGCGCACGCGCTCGGCGCGCGTCCCGAGGCGGAGCTCACCCTTCGCGAGGACGGCGCGCGCGAGGGGCGCGAGGAGGGCGGCCTGACCATCCAGGGCGCGGAAGGCCTCGTCGGCGCCGATCTCGCCCTCGGACCGGGTCATGGCGCGCAGCGCGGCGCGGCCCTGCCGGCGCGGAGCGGCGAGGTAGTAGCCCTCGACGAAGCCGCGGGCGAGGCGGCGCTCGAGCGGGGAGAGCGCCTGGGCGCGCGGGCCAGCGAGCACGTCCGAGAACGGCCCGTCGCCCGCTCCCGCGTCGAGGAGCGACTGCGCGCGCTCGAACGCGCGGTCCGCCGCGCGCAGCGCGCCGCCGTCGAACGCGAGCAGGCGCCCCTCGACGGGGGCGAGGCGGACGTGACCGGCGCGCGCGAGCCGCCGGACGATCGCGGGGCGGCCGTGGACGAACTCGGCGCCGTGCTCGACCGGGATCCCGAGGCGCGGATCGGTGCGCGTGTCCACCCGTCCGCCGAGGCGGTCGCGCGCCTCGACGACGGTGACCGCGAGCCCGGCGCGCACGAGCTTCGCGGCGGCGGCGAGCCCGGAGGCGCCCGCGCCGAGGACGATGACGGTGGGTGCGCGGGAGGGCACGGGGGCGAGATAGCGCGCCGAGCGCGGGCGCGCGATCCGACGCTTTCGCTTGCGCCCCGCTCCGCCTGCGCCACGATCGCCCATGCTCTTCACGCCCCTCCCCCTCCGCTCCGTCACCCTGCGCAACCGCGTCGCGGTCTCGCCGATGTGCCAGTACTCCGCCGAGGATGGCCGGGCGAACGACTGGCACATGGTGCACCTCGGCAGCCGCGCCGTCGGCGGCGCGGGGCTCATCGTGTTCGAGGCGACGGCGGTCGAGGCGCGAGGTCGGATCTCGCCGGCCGACCTCGGGCTCTGGGAGGACGCGCAGGTGGAGCCGCTCGCGCGCATCGTGCGCTTCGTCGAGTCGCACGGCGCGGTCTCCTGCCTGCAGCTCGCGCACGCCGGGCGGAAGGCGAGCGTGCGCGCGCCGTGGGACGAGGGCGGCGCGCCGCTCGGCGAGGGGAACGGCGGCTGGCGCGTCGTCGGCGCGAGCCCGCTCCCGTTCGACACCGGCCACCCCGTGCCCGCCGCGCTCGACGCCGCCGGGCTGCGCGACGTCACGCGCGCCTTCGCCGACGCGGCGCGCCGCGCCCTCGCCGCGGGATTCCGCGCGCTCGAGCTCCACGCCGCGCACGGCTACCTCCTCCACCAGTTCCTGTCGCCGCTCTCGAACCGGCGCGAGGACGCGTACGGCGGATCCTTCGCCGGCCGCACGCGGCTGTTGCGCGAGGTGCTCGCCGCCGTGCGCGAGGTGTGGCCCGAGCGCCTCCCGCTCCTCGTCCGCGTCTCCGCCACCGACTGGGCCGAGGGCGGCTGGGACGTGCCCGGGTGCGTGGAGCTGGCGCGCGACCTGCGCGGGCTCGGGGTGGACCTCGTCGACGTCTCCTCGGGCGGCCTCGTCCCGACGGCGAAGGTGCCGGCCGGGCCGGGCTACCAGGCCGCGTTCGCCGAGCGCATCCGCCGCGAGGCGGGGATCGCCACGGGCGCCGTCGGCATGATCACCTCGCCCGAGCAGGCGGAGCACACGCTGCGCAGCGGGCAGGCGGACCTCGTGCTCCTCGCCCGCGCGATGCTGCGCGATCCCTACTGGCCGCTGCACGCGGCGCGGCGCCTCCGCGCCGAGGTGACCTGGCCGAAGCAGTACGGGCGGGCCAAGAACTGACCGCTACGGCCTCCACTCCGGGCCCGCGCGCACGGCGCCGGGCTGCACCTCCGTCGATGCCTCGGCGTCGCGCGTGAGCGGCACCGCCGGCTCGCGCCTCGAGCGCGGGAGGAGAGCGGCCGGCGCGGCGAGGGCCCTGGACGCCGACGCTCGACCGTGCGTCGCGGTTGCGGGGCGCGGAGCGGCCGGACTAGGTTCGGAACATGCTCCAGCTCGGACGGTGGTCGCTCGCGGCGGTGCAGGACGGCACCTTCGCGCTCGACGGGGGCGCCATGTTCGGGATCGTCCCGCGCACCCTCTGGGAGCGGCACCTCGTCCCCGACGCGAGGCACCGCGTCCGCCTGGCGGCGCGCTGCCTCCTCGCCCTGGATCGCGCCGCAGGGCGCTGCATCCTCGTCGACGACGGCATGGGCGACAAGTGGGACGCGAAGCGGCTCGAGATGTACGCGGTGGACCGCTCCGGCGGCGGCCTCGACGCCAGCCTCGCGGCGCACGGTGTCTCGCGGCGCGACGTCACCGACGTCATCCTCACGCACCTGCACTTCGACCACGCCGGCGGTACCACGCGGAGACGCCCGGACGGCGCGCTCGAGCTCGGGTTCCCGAACGCGACCTATCACCTGCAGCGGCGGAACTGGCAGTGGGCGCACGCGCCCTCGGAGAAGGACCTCGGGAGCTTCCTCCCCGAGAACTTCGCGCTCCTCGAGGGCTCGGGCCGGCTGCACCTCGTCGAGGGCGAGCGCGAGCTGTACCCGGACCTGCAGCTCATCGTCTCGGAGGGCCACACCGTCGCGCAGCAGCTGCCGCGCTTCCATGGCGACGGCACCCACCTCACCTACTGCGGCGACCTCATCCCGACGCGCGCGCACGTGCGGTTGCCGTGGGTGATGGCCTACGATCTCTACCCGCTCACCACGATCGAGGAGAAGAAGATGCTCCTCGCCCAGGCGCTCGACGAGGACGGCATCCTCTTCCTCGAGCACGACCCGGAGGTCGCGGCCGTGCGGCTGCGCGAGGAGGAGGGCCACGCCGCGGTCCGGGAGGCCGTGGCGCTCTGACCCGCGTCGCGGCGCCCTCCGTGGTAAAGCCTCGACCCATGGAAGAACGCAGCGTGACGATCTCCCGGCGCGGCGCCGAGCGCCTCGCGAAGGGCCACCCCTGGATCTACCGCGGCGACGTCGAGCACGCGCCCGCGTCGCTCGCCGGCGGCGACGTCGTCGTGCTGAAGGACGGGCGGGGCAAGTTCCTCGCGAAGGCGTTCTGGTCGGCGCTCTCCAAGATCGCGCTGCGCGTCGTGACGCGCGACGACGAGGCGATCGACGACGCCTTCTTCGCGGAGCGCCTCGCGTCCGCGATCGCGCTCCGCGCGCGCCTCTTCCCCGGCGAGCCCGCGGCGCGCCTCGTCCACGGCGAGGCCGACCTCCTCCCCGGCCTCGTCGTCGACCGCTACGGCGATGCGCTCGTGATGCAGACGCTCATCCCGGCGACCGAGCGGCGCAAGGAGCTCCTCGCCGACCTCCTCTGGAACGCGATGCCCCTCCGCTCCATCGTCGAGCGGAACGACGTGCGGGTGCGCGAGCTGGAGGGCCTCGCCCAGGCGAAGGGCGTGGTGCGCGGCGCGGAGCCGGGCCCGTCGAGTACGTCGAGGGCGGGGCGCGCATGCGCCTCGATCTCCTCGCCGGCCAGAAGACGGGCGCATTCCTCGACCAGCGCGAGAACCGGCTGCGCGCCGGCGAGTACGCCACGGGTGAATGCCTCGACTGCTTCAGCTACGCGGGCGCCTTCGCGCTCCAGCTCGCGCGGCGCGCCGAGAAGGTCACGGCGGTGGAGATGCAGGCCACGGCGGCGGCGCTCGCGCGCGAGAACGTGGCGCTGTCGCGCGCGGCGAACGTGGAGGTCGTCGAGGCGAACGCCTTCGACCACCTGCGCGACCTCGCCGAGGGGCCGCCCCGCTTCGACCTCGTCGTGCTCGATCCCCCCGCGTTCGCGAAGAACAAGGACGCGATCCCGGCGGCGCGCCGCGGCTACAAGGAGATCAACCTCCGCGCCATGCACATCCTGAAGCCGGGGGGCGTCCTCGTCTCGGCCTCGTGCAGCTACCACATGAGCGAGGAGATGCTGGAGGAGACCATCCTCGACGCCGCGCGCGACGCCGGGCGCCCGGCCCAGGTGCTCGAGCGGCGGGGCGCCTCGCGCGACCACCCGGTGCTGCTCGGCGTCCCCGAGACGCGCTACCTCAAGGTGTTCGTGGTGCGGCTGCCGTGAACCGCGCCGTGCTCGCGAAAAACCCGCTCCTAGCCGGCCTCGGGCCCGACGACGTCGCCGCGTTCGCCGTCGCGACCGAGGAGGTCCAGTGCCCGGCCGGCGAGATCGTGGTGCGCGAGGGCGACGCCTCGGGCGACATGTACCTCGTCCTCGACGGCGAGGCGCGGCTCTCGCGGCACGGGCTCGCGCTGAAGCCGCTCGGTCCCGGCGGGCACTTCGGCGCGCTCGGGCTCCTCACCGGACGACCGCGCTCGGTGACGGTGTCGGCGGCGACGGCGCTCCGCCTCGCGCGCCTCTCGCCCGAGCGCTGGCGCGACCTCGCCGGTACCCGCCCGCAGCTCGCGCTCGCGCTCGTCACGCGGCTCCTCCTCCACGTCCGCGAGGAGCTCGTGGAGATGACCGATCACGTGGGCCTGCTCCTGCAGGGCCGCACGCTGCCGCGCGCGCGCGAGGTGGTGGTGCGCGTCGGCGGCGAGGAGCGGCGCGTCCCGACCGGCACGGCGATCGCCACGCTCCTGCCGGACGAGGTCGACGGCAGCATCGTGGTCGCGGGCCTCTTGAACCAGAAGCCGGTGTCGCTCGCGACGCCGCTCTACGCCGACGCCGCGGTGGCGCCGCTCACCGCGGCGGACTCGGAGGGGCGGCAGGTGTGGATCCGCAGCCTCGGGCTCGTCCTCCTCGAGGCGGCGCACGCGGTCGCGCCGGAGGCCGTGGTGCGGATGGGGCCGTCGCGCGGGCCGCTGCAGCTCGTCGAGGTCTCGGGGGTGAACGACCTCGGCGCGTTCGCCGGGCGCCTCGCGGCGGAGATGCGCCACGTGATCGCGGCCGACGCGGCGTTCCGGCAGGAGCTGTGGGCGGTCGAGGAGGCGCAATCCCACTTCCACGAGCGCGGCTGGGACGAGGCCGCGCGCCTCCTCGCCACGCGCCGGCAGGCGACGGTCCCGCTCGTCACCTGCGGCGGGCTCTACGCCCTCGGCATGGGGCCGTTCCTCCCCTCGGCCGGCGCGCTCGACGGCGGCTGGTCGCTCACGCCCCACGGCGCGGGGCTCGTCGTCGCTTACGGCCGGCACGATCCGCGGAGCGGAAACGCCGTCGCGGCGGCGCTCGCCGAGGAGCGGCAGGGCGGCATGATCCGCGCCCACCGCGCCTTCCTCGAGGCGATGGACGTCACGAGCGTCGGCGCGTTCGACGACCTGTGCGTCTCGGGCGGCGTGGCGCAGCTCATCCGCGTCGAGGAGGGCTTCCACGAGAAGCGCATCGGCCAGCTCGCGGACGCGATCGCGGCGCTGCGCGACCGGGTGCGCATCATCGCCATCGCCGGGCCCTCCTCGTCGGGAAAGACCACCTTCATCAAGCGGCTCACGGTGCAGCTCCAGACGAACGGGCTGCGCCCGCTGGGGCTGTCGCTCGACGACTACTACGTCGATCGCGAGCGGACGGTGCGCGACGCGCGCGGCGAGTACGACTTCGAGGCGCTGGAGGCGCTCGATCTGCCGCTCCTGCAGGAGCACGTGCGGCGCCTGCTCGCGGGCGAGGTCGTGGCGACGGCGCGCTACGACTTCCGCACCGGGAAGAGCCTCGCGAACGCGGGGCCCGTCATCCGGCTGCGGCCCGGCGACGTGCTCATGATGGAGGGGATCCACGGCCTCAACCCGCGGCTCCTCGAGGACATCCCGGGCCCGGGCGAGCTGCACCGCATCTTCGTGCAGCCGGCGACGACGCTCCCGTTCGACCGGCTCTCGCGCGTGTCGGCGACCGACGTCCGGCTCCTGCGCCGCATCGTGCGCGACCGCCACGGGCGCGGCTACCGCGCCGACGAGAACATCCTGCGCTGGCCGTCGGTGCAGCGCGGCGAGCGGCTGCACATCTTCCCGTTCCAGGGCGAGGCCGACGCCGTGTTCGACAGCTCGCTCGCCTACGAGCCGGCGGTGCTGAAGGTCTACGCCGAGCGCTACCTGCTCGAGGTGCCGCAGTCGTCGCCCGCCTACGCGACGGCGCACCGGCTGCGGCTCCTCGTCGACCAGTTCGTGGCGATCTACCCCGACCACGTCCCGCCGACGTCGATCCTGCGCGAGTTCATCGGCGGGAGCGGGTTCGAGTACTGAGGGCGCGTTCAGTGTCATACCTGACGTCTAGAGTCCGAACGTCGCCCCCACCGGACCCATCCCTTGACCGTCGCCGTCATCGCCGAGAAGCCGTCCGTCGCCCGCAGCATCGCGGACGTGCTCGGGGCGACGCACAAGGAGCGCGGGCTCTGCCGCGGCAACGGCTACGTGGTCACCTGGGCGATCGGTCACCTCGTCGCCCTCGCCGAGCCGCACGAGATGGACCCATCGTGGAAGGCCTGGCGCTCCGAGCTCTTGCCGATGCTGCCGCGCGAGTGGGGCCTGCGCGTGCTGGACCAGACCCGGGATCACTTCGCCGTCGTCGCGACCGTCCTCGGCTCCAAGGACGTGGAGCGCGTCGTGTGCGCGACCGACGCCGGCCGCGAGGGCGAGCTCATCTTCCGCTACATCATGAGGAAGGCGGGCTGCCACAAGCCGGTGGAGCGGCTCTGGATCTCCTCGCTCACCCCCGACGCCATCCGGGCCGGCTTCAGGCGCCTGCGCCCGGGCCGGGACCTCGACCCTCTCGCCGCGGCCGCGGAGGCGCGCTCGCGCGCCGACTGGCTCGTGGGCATGAACTTCACGCGCGCGTACACGCTCCGTCACGGGCCCGAGCTGCTCTCGGTCGGGCGCGTGCAGACGCCCACGCTCGCGATGATCGTCGAGCGCGAGAAGGCCATCCGCGACTTCGTCCCGGTGGACTACTGCCAGGTCGAGGCCACCTTCGGGGCGGACGGCGACCGTTACCGCGGCGTGTGGTTCGATCCGGCGCGGACGCGCGCCGAGGGCGACGAGCCGGGCCAGCGGCTCCCGGCGGACGGAGCGCTCGCGGAGGCCATCCGCGCCCGCTGCGAGGGGAAGTCCGGCGAGGTCGTGGAGTGCGCCGGGACCGACCGGAGCTTCCCGCCCCCGCTCCTCTACGATCTGACCGAGCTGCAGCGCCACGCGAACCGGCTCTTCGGGATGACCGCCCAGGCGACGCTCACCGCGGCGCAGGCGCTCTACGAGCGGCACAAGCTCCTCTCCTATCCCCGGACCGACAGCCGCCACCTCTCCGCCTCGGTGGCCGCCTCGCTCGGCCCGATCGTGGCCGGGATCGCGCCCGCCTACGGCGACGCGGTCGCGCCGGGGACGGGGACGAGGCCGCTCTCCCGGCGCTTCGTCGACGACGCCAAGGTCTCGGACCACCACGCCATCATCCCGACCGGCGCAGAGCGCGAAGGCAAGGACCTCGGGATGGACGAGGCGCGCCTCTACGACCTCGTCTGCCGCCGGCTGCTCATGGCCTGGCACGCCGATCACGAGACGCGCGTCACGAAGGTCGTGACCCGCGTCCCCGCGGGACAGACCGCGGGCTCGGCCGCCGATCTCTTCCGCTCGAGCGGGACGGTCGTCACGCGGCGCGGCTGGAAGGCCCTCGACCTCGAGCGCGCCAGGCCGGCGAAGCCGGGTGCCGCCCCCGAGGACGGCGCGGAGCAGCTCCCCGAGGGCCTCGCCCAGGGCCAGGCGCGGCCCGTCACCGCGATCGAGGTGCAGCACCGGCAGACCCAGCCGCCGAGGCGGCTCACCGACGCGACGCTGCTCACGGCGATGGAGTCCGCGGGGCGCGCGCTCGACAGCCGCGAGCTGGAGGAGGCGATGCGCGAGCGCGGCCTCGGGACGCCGGCCACCCGCGCCGCCATCCTCGAGACGCTCCTCACCCGCGCCTACGTGGAGCGCCAGGGGAAGTCGCTCGCCGCGACCGAGAAGGGCATCGCGCTCATCGACGTCGTGCACGCGTCCGTGAAGAGCCCCCAGCTCACCGGCGAGTGGGAGCTCGCCCTCAAGAAGCTCGAGCGCGGCGAGGGCTCGCTCGCGGCGATCATGGCCGGGATCGAGCGCTTCGTCATCGAGGTGATCGGCGGGCTGCGCGGACCGCCGCTCCCCCGGCGCGACCCGGCGCCGCCGAGCGCTCCCGTCGTTGCCGCGACCGCGACCCCTTCCGTTCGCCCTGAGCGTAGCGAAGCGGAGTCGAAGGGCGAAGGCCACACCGCGCCAGCGACGCCGCGCCCGGCGGCGAGCCCCGCGTCGCTGACGTCGATCCTCACCGAGCGCTTCGGCCACCCCTCGTTCCGCGCGAACCAGGAGGAGGTCTGCCGGGCGGTGGCGGCGGGCGACGACGCGCTCCTCTTGATGCCGACCGTCAGCGGCAAGTCCCTCTGCTACCAGCTCTCGGGGATCGCTCGCGGCGGTACGACGCTCGTCGTGAGCCCGCTCATCGCGCTCATGGAAGATCAGACGGCGAAGCTCGCCCAGAAGGGCTTCCGCGCCGAGCGCATCCACTCCGGGAGGACGCGGGAACAGGCGCGGGCTGCCTGTCGCGCGTACCTCGACGGCGCGCTCGACTTCCTCACCATCGCCCCCGAGCGGCTCTCGGTCCCGGGCTTCCCTGAGCTGCTCGCGCGGCGCCCGCCCTCGCTCGTCGCCGTCGACGAGGCGCACTGCATCTCGCAGTGGGGCCACGACTTCAGGCCCGACTACCGGCTCCTCGGCGGACGCCTCCCGCTCCTGCGCCCGGCGCCGATCCTGGCGCTCACGGCGACCGCGACGGTGCGCGTCCAGTCCGACATCCTCGCGCAGCTCGGGCTCGGGAAGGCGCGCCGGTTCGTCTACGGCTTCCGGCGCGAGAACCTCGCCATCGAGGCGGTGGAGCTCGAGCGCGGCGCGCGGGTGGACCTCCTGCTCGCGACGCTCGCGCCCGCGGAGCGGCGGCCAGCCCTGGTCTACGTCCCGAGCCGCAAGCAGGCCGAGGAGGTCGCCGCGCGGCTCGTCAGGGCGCGCCTGCGGGCGGCGCCTTACCATGCCGGCCTCGACGCCGAGACCCGCAGCCGGACGCAGGACGCCTTCCAGCGCGGCGAGCTCGAGGTGGTGGTCGCGACCATCGCCTTCGGCATGGGCATCGACAAGGCGGACATCCGGACGGTCGTCCACCTCGCGCTGCCGGGCACGGTCGAGGGCTACTACCAGGAGATCGGGCGGGCCGGGCGCGACGGGCTGCCGGCGCGCGCGCTCCTCCTCTACTCGTTCGGCGACCGCAAGATGCACGAGAGCTTCCTCGAGCGGGACTACCCCGCGAGCGACGTCCTCGAGGGGCTCGTCGCGCGGGTCCCGCCGGACGGGATCGCGCGGGCGGCGCTCCTCGCCGCCCGCGGCCTCGACCCCGAGGTCGCCGAGCCCGCGCTCGGGAAGCTCCAGATCCACGGCGGCGTGACCGTGGACGCGGGCGAGGTCGTCCGCCCCGGCGACCGCGCCTGGCGACCGCGCTACGAGGCGATGCGGGAGCACCGGCGCGCCCAGCTCGACGAGGTCATGGGGTTCGCGCAGGGCGGCGGCTGCCGGATGGTCCGGCTGGTGCGGCACTTCGGCGAGATGCGCGACGCGGAGCCCTGCGGGGCGTGCGACGCGTGCCTGCCTCGCGGCTGCGTGGGGCGGCGCTTCCGCGCGGCGACGCGCGCGGAGCTCTCGCTCGCGGGGCGCGTCGTCGAGGAGCTCGAGCGCAGGGATGGGCTCGCCACGGGGACGCTCCTGCGCAACCTGTTCGGCGAGGACGCCGCGGGGCGGCCCGCGCTGGAGCAGACGGTCGCGGCGCTCGCCCGCGCGGGGGCGGTGGCGCTGCGGGAGGACGAGTTCGAGAAGGACGGGAAGGTGATCCGCTTCCGGCGCGTGGACCTCGGGGCCGACGCTCGCAATGCGCTGCGCGCCGACCGGCTCCTGTTCGACGACGCGGGCCCGCGCGAGCGCGGCGCTCCCGCGGCGAGGAAGCGGAAGCGGAAGGTCCGGCGCGAAGGGGCCCGACCGAGGCGCCCTCGGGTCAGTGCGCCAGCGCCTCGGCCGTGACGAACCGCGGCGCGATGTCCACCGGCACGCCGGCGAGGCGCGCGAGCGCCGCCTTCACCTCGGGTGCGAGGACGGTGCGCTTCGCGAGGAGCGCGCGCGCGGCCGCCGCGTCGCCTGCTGCCTGCAGCGTCATGAGCTCGTGCGAGAGCGAGACCACCGCCTCGCGCATCCTCGCCTCGTCGAGCGCGAACGTGCCGTCCCTCCTCGGCGACACCGCCCCGTGCTCGAGGAACCAGCTCATCTGCACCGCCATCCCCTGCCCGTGCGCCTCGGCGAGGCCGAAGCCGAGCGTGCGGAACATGCTCGCGAGGTAGGTGGCGTACAGCGTCCGCTGCATGGCGCCGTCGACGAGGCCCCGGTCGATGAAGCGCTGCAGCGCGAACAGGCCCGCGACGTCGGCCTTTGCCTCCTCGAGCGCGGCGTGGCTCTCCTCGAGCGCACCGCGCACGCTCGTCTCGCGCCCGTCCACGCGGATGCGGTGCGGCCCGAGCCCGTGCGTGAGCTCGTGCGCGAGGATGTGCGTGAAGAACGCGTCGAAGGCGACGCGACTCCGGTCGGCGGGCGCGAGGAGGCGCGCCGCGATGGGCACGAGCACCTTCTCGAACTTCGCCCGCTGGACGTTCTTCAGCATGACGCGCTTCGAGCCCTTCTCCTGCACCACCCGCTCGTCGTTCGGGAGGTTGAACGCCGCCGTCGCGACGCCGCGCCGGGCATCGCCGGCCGCGAACACCTCGTTCACGACGCGGATGGGCGCGAGCGCGCCGAGCTTCGGGTTCCGGAGCGCGGGGTCGATCGGGAGGTGGTCCTCGACGTCCTGCAGCGCCTCGGAGAAGCGCGCCACCTTGCGCGTCTCCCCGTCGTCGCGCACGCACACGAAGGCCTCGAACGCCGCCTTCGCGCCGAACCACCCGTCCTCGTAGGTCTCGTACGGCCCGATCGTCGGCTCGACCTCGGCGTCGAGGTCCATCCAGGCGACGTCGCTCGGGTAGTAGTCGTTCGAGGCAAACGCCGCGGCCCGCGCCTCGAGGTAGGCGGAGAGCCTGGCGCTCGCGGTCGCGCGCGCCGCCTCCCTGAGCTTCCCGGCCGCGAGCGCGAGGGCGCCCTGGTACTCGACGGCGTACGGCACGCTGCGCAGCGCGCCCGCGGGATCGCGGCGCACGACCGTGAAGAAGCCGCTCGCCTCCGCGCGCGCCTCGGGAGCGAGCCCCGCGAGCCAGCGCTCGACCTCGGCCTTCGTCGCGCCCGGCGGGTAGAAGTCGGCCGCGGCCGGCTTCCCGGGGA
>JBJMQK010000365.1:0-5991 GCA_045802735.1 Anaeromyxobacteraceae bacterium
CGCGGCGGCGAGCCGGTCCGCCCGGACCTTCCTCCCCTCGCGGTCCCTCGCCCACAGCAAGAGAATGTCTCCCGCGCCCCTAGCGCCGCGCGCCACGGGCCGCTGGAGGTCCGGGGGCGAGCCCCGCCCGGGAGCCTGCGCTCCGTGCCCCTTCGCGGTACGGCTAGGCCATCGCGACACGAGGAGGCTCCATGGCGCTCGAGGTGGGCAAGAAGGCCCCGGACTTCGCGCTCGAGGACGAGGCGGGGAACGTGGTGAAGCTCTCCGAGTTCAAGGGGAAGAAGCTCGTCGTCTTCTTCTACCCGAAGGCGATGACGTCCGGCTGAACGCGCGAGGCCTGCGACTTCCGTGACGAAGTCGACGCGTTCAAGAAGC
Source organism: Anaeromyxobacteraceae bacterium (assembly GCA_045802735.1). GTDB lineage: Bacteria > Myxococcota > Myxococcia > Myxococcales > Anaeromyxobacteraceae > Anaeromyxobacter_A. The sequence goes on from JBJMQK010000365.1 coordinate 376, forward strand.
ACGGCGCCGCGGTGCTCGGGATCTCGAAGGACACGCCCGAGGCGCAGCGCAAGTTCAAGGAGAAGTACCAGCTGCCGTTCCCGCTCCTCTCCGACCCCGACGCGAAGGTGCAGCAAGCCTGGGGCGTCTGGAAGGAGAAGAACATGTACGGCAAGAAGGTGATGGGCACCGAGCGCACGACGGTGGTCGTCGCGCCGGACGGCACCGTGGAGAAGGTGTTCGCGAAGGTGAAGGTCGACGGCCACGTCGCCGACGTGCTCGGGGCGCTGTGAGCGGGCGCAGCGGCTCGCGCGCCCTCCGCAGCGATCTCGTCGACGCCGCCGCGCTCGAGGTCTACGGCCTCGTGCGCGAGGGCGCCTGGCTCGCCGATCGCGCGCTCGAGAAGGTGCTCCGGCGCGAGAAGCGCCTCTACGCGGTCGAGCGCCGCGCCGTCGCCGAGGCGGTGTACGGGCTCCTCCGCTCGCAGGGGCTCCTCGAGTGGCTCCTCGGGGCGCGCCCGGGCGGTCGCGCCGACCTCGCGACGCTGTATGCGCTGTCGCTCGCACGCACCGGCGCGGCTGCGCCCGAGGTCGCCGCGAAGCGCCTCGGCATCTCGCCGCGCGTCGTCGCGGCGGCGCTCGACCGCGCCGGCGAGCGCGTCGCGGCGATCCCGGACCCCGTGACCCGGCTCGCCGTCGAGGCGTCCCTGCCCCGCTGGATCGCGGAGCGGTTCGTCTCGGAGCTGGGCGAGGACGAGGCGCGGCTCCTCTGCCGCGCGCTCAACGTGCGCGCGCCGCTCACCGTGCGCGCGAACCTGCTCAAGGCGACGCGCGAGGAGCTCGCGGAGCGCCTCGAGGCCGAGGGCGTCGAGGCGGTCCCGACGCGCCACTCGCCCTGGGGGCTCGTCCTCGACGGCCACGCCAACGCGTTCGCGCTCGCCTCGTTCGCCGACGGGCTCTTCGAGATCCAGGACGAGGGCAGCCAGCTCATCGCGCTCGCCGTCGGCGCGCGCCCGGGCTGGAAGGTCGTCGACGCCTGCGCCGGCGCGGGCGGCAAGGCGCTCGCGCTCGCCATGGAGATGCACGGCAAGGGCGACCTCGTCGCGCTCGACCCCGACGCGGAGCGGCTCGACGAGGCGCGCCGCCGCGCCCGCCGCGCCGGCGTCCACAACCTGCGCGCGCGGCAGATCCCCCCCGGCGCCGAGGCTGACGCGGCGCTCCAGGACCTCGCCGGCGCCTGCGAGCGGGTGCTCGTCGATGCCCCGTGCAGCGGGCTCGGCACCCTGCGCCGCAAGCCCGACGCGCGCTGGCGGCTGAAGCAAGGCGACCCGGAGCGCTTCGCGGCGCTGCAGAAGGAGCTCGTGGCGCGCTTCGCGAAGCTCGCGAAGAAGGGGGCGCGCCTCGTGTACGCCACCTGCGCAGTCGGACGCACCGAGAACGCCGAGGTGGCCGCGTTCGCCGAGCGCGAGGTGGGGCTCGCGCCCTTCCCGCTCGAGGCGGCGCTGCCGGCGGGCCTCGCGGCGGCGCTCGGGGGTGCCGCGAACACGGTACAGCTCCTCCCCCACCGCCACGGGACGGACGGCTTCTTCATCTCCGCCTTCGAAAAGCGGTAAATTGCCGCAGTGCCCGAATTGCCGGAGGTCGAGATCGCGGCGCGGAACCTGCGCTCCTGGGCGCTGGGACGCCGCGTCGCGCGCGCCGGCGCCGACCCCAGGGCGCGCTACGTCTTTCGCCCGGCGAAGCCGAAGGCCGTGGTGGACGCGCTCGTCGGGCACCGCTTCGACTCCGTCCGCCGCGTCGGCAAGCACCTCCTCATCGAGCTGTCCGGGCCGGGCGGTGCGCTCGGCCTGCTCTCGCACCTCGGCATGACGGGCAAGTGGCTCCGCCGCGCCGCGGGCGACGCCGCGCCCGAGTACTCTCGCGCGCGGCTCGACCTCGACGACGGCGCGACGCTGCACTACCGCGACCCGCGCCTCTTCGGCCGCCTGCGGCTCGTCCCCGGCGCGCGCTTCGAGGGCGTCGACGAGCTCGCGGCGCTCGGCCCCGATCCGCTCGAGGAGGGCATCGACGTCGCCGCCCTCGGCGCGGCGCTCGCGCGGCGCGCCATCCCGGTGAAGGTCGCGATCATGGATCAGCGGCTCCTGCCCGGCGTCGGGAACATCCAGGCGAGCGAGGCGCTCTTCCGCGCGAAGATCGACCCGAGGCGCGAGGCGAGGAGCCTGTCGCGCGCCGAGGTGCGCCGCGTCGCGGACGCCGTGCTCGCCTCGGTGAAGGAGGCGATCGCGCGCGAGGAGGGCCCCGAGGTGCAGTACGTCGAGGAGCCCGGTGCCGAGAACCCGTTCCTCGTCTACGACCGCAAGGGCGAGACCTGCCCGCGCTGCCGCCGGGCCGAGATCGAGCGCGTCGTCCAGGCGCAGCGCTCCACCTACTTCTGCCCCCGGTGCCAGCGATGACGACCTGGGTCTCGCTCTTCGACGTCGCCCACGACCCGTTCCGCTGGGGGACCGCGGGCGAGGGGCTCTTGGCGGTCGCGCTCGTGGCGATGGGGTTCGGGGTCGCGCGCGCGGTGCGCCGGCGGTTCGCGATCGCCGCCTTCTGCGCCGCGCTCGCGCTGGCGGCGGGTTACGTCGCCGAGACGATGCGCCACCGCGCCGAGCACGCCGCCTGCGCCGAGGCGGCGCGGCGGGGCGACGGGCGCGTGCTCGAGGGCGTGGCGCGGGACGTGCGCGCGGCGCCGCGCTGGGCCGGCGAGACCTTCGTCGTCGCCGGCGAGACCGTCGAGTGCCCGCTCGTCGCGGAGCGCTGCGGGTTCACCCGCGCGGTCGTGGGCGACGCGCTACACGATGGGGCGCGGGTGCGGGTGCGCGTCTGGGATGGGCAGGTGGTGAAGCTCGAGGTCGCGCCGTGAAGCCCGACGACATCGCGCGGATGAGCGTGCCGGAGCTGCGCGAGCGCTTCGTCGAGCGCGGCCGGCCGCTCCCGGCGGAGTGCGAGGACGCGCTCCGCTCGGACCCCCGCGCCGGCGCGCGCGCCGTGTACGACGCCATCGTGCGGCGCCGCTACGAGAACCGCGCCGAGGGCCAGCGGCTCCGCCACCTCCTCCGGTACGAGTGCGCGCTCTGGGAGCGAGGCGTCCAGCGCATCGCCGGCGTCGACGAGGCGGGGATGGCGCCGCTCGCCGGCCCGGTGGTGGCCGCCGCCGTCATCCTCCCGAGAGACTTCCGGCCCCGCGGCATCGACGACTCGAAGCAGGTGGACGCCTTGAATCGCGAGCGCCTCTGCGTCGAGATCAAGCGCGAGGCCCTGTGCTGGGCCGTCGGCATCGCCAGCGTCGACGAGATCGACACGATCAACATCTACCGCGCAGGGCTCCTCGCCATGCGCCGGGCCGTGGAGGGCCTCGCGCACCGGCCCGAGCACGTGCTCATCGACGCGCGCCGGCTCGGCGAGGTGCCCATCCCGCAGACGGCCATCGTCCACGGCGATGCGCTGTCGCTCACCATCGCGGCGGCGAGCATCATCGCGAAGACCACGCGCGACGCGATGATGACCCGGTTCGACGCCGAGCACCCGGGCTGGGGCTTCGCGCGCCACAAGGGCTACCCGACGGCGGAGCACTTCACCGCGATCGAGAAGCTCGGCGTGTGCCCGCTGCACCGGCGCTCGTTCGCGCCGGTGCGAGAGGCGCTGGGGCTCGATCCGGTGCAGGGCGAGCTGTTCGGCGCTCCGGGCGGGGAGCCGCCCACGGGCGAGGAGGCGGTCGACGTGCCCCTTCCGGGCCCCGGTGAGATTGACTCGGCGTCTTCGCGAGGCTAGAAGGATCCTCGGAGACCGCAGCCCGACGGCGACGGTGCGAACGCTCGAGGCGGAATCAGCCGCCCGCGTTGGCCCCCCGATCCGGCGTACGCATGACAGATCCCCATCCCTCCCGCACCGTCCGCGCCGATTCCGGCGACTCCGAAGCAACCACTTCCCACGACACCGCCGCAGCGCCCGCCCGCGAGGGCGAGCCGCGCAAGCGCCGCAGGCGCCGCCGCGCGGGCGCGGAGCCCCGCACCGAGCCCCGGGCCGAACGCAAGGCCGAGCCCGCCGAGGCGCCGCGGCGTGAGAGCCACGCGCGCGACGCCGTCGAGCACCCGCGGCGTGAGAGCCACGCGCGCGACGCCGCCGAGCACCCGCGGCGTGAGAGCCATGCGCGCGACGCCGGCGAGCACCCGCGGCGTGAGAGCCACGCGCGCGACGCCGGCGAGCACCCGCGGCGCGGCGCCCGCCACGAGGGCGAGCCGCGCGACCGCGACCGCGATCCGTCGCGCGGCGCGACGCACTCCGCCCCGCCGCTCATGCTCGACGCGCCGCCGCCGGCGCCGTCGCACCCGCCCGAGATCCCGGAGGACCGCCTCGACGCCGACGCCATCCGCGTCGTCGCGCGGCTGCGCCACGTGGGGCACCAGGCGTACTTCGTCGGCGGCTGCGTGCGCGACGTGCTCCTCGGCCGCTCCCCGAAGGACTTCGACATCGCCACGAGCGCCCACCCGGGCGAGGTCCGCGCGGTGTTCCGCAACTGCCGCCTCATCGGGCGCCGCTTCCGGCTCGCGCACGTCTACTTCCGCGGCGGGAAGGTGCTCGAGGTCGCGACCTTCCGGAAGAACCCGACGGACGTCGCGGACGACACCGGCGAGGAGGGCGACCTCCTCATCACGCGCGACAACGTCTTCGGCACCGCCGAGGAGGACGCGGTCCGCCGCGACTTCACGGTGAACGGCCTCTTCTACGACGTGTTCGCGGGCGAGGTCCTCGACTACGTCGGCGGCCGCGCCGACCTCGAGGCGCACCGCATCGCGACGATCGGCGACCCGGAGATCCGCATCCGCGAGGACCCGGTGCGGTCGCTCCGCGCCGTGCGCTTCGCGGCGCGGCTCGGCTTCACCATCGAGCCGGAGACCTTCGCCGCCATGCGGCGCCACGCCTCCGAGCTGGCGCGCTGCGCGCCGCCGCGGCTCCTCGAGGAGACGTTCAAGATCCTGCGCTGCGGCGCGTCCGCCCGCGCCTTCGAGCTGCTCCGCTCGTCGGGCGCGCTGCCGGTGCTCCTGCCGGCGCTCTCGTCCTTCCTCGAGCGCGCGCCGGAGGACGTGCGCCGGCGCTTCGCCGCGCACCTCGCGGCGCTCGACGGGCTCGTGAAGGACGGCGAGGACCCGAGCGAGGCGGTCCTGCTCGGCGCGCTCCTCATCCACCTCCCGGCGCCGGCCGAGCCGGGCGCCCCGAACGCGCGCGACGCGCTCCTCGCCGAGCTCGTCGCGACCGCGCGCCTGCCGCGCCGCATCGCCGAGCGCACGCGGCTCGCGCTCCTCTCGCAGCGGACGCTCAAGGGCGAGGGCAAGCGGCGGCGCCGCCGCGGGCTCACCGCGCAGGCCTACTTCGACGATGCGCTGCAGCTCCTCGCCATCACCGTGAAGGCGACGGGCGAGGGCCAGGGCGAGCTCGAGCGCTGGCGCGCGCCGCAGGACGATGACGACGCCGCGGCGCCGCGCGAGGGGCACGAGGCCAGCGGCGACGAGTCGGACGATTCCGACGGCGACGCCGCGGACGACGGCGAGGCGCCGGACGCCGGCGCTGCCGAGGGCGCGGAGGCGGCAGGCGA
>JBJMQK010000157.1:0-2507 GCA_045802735.1 Anaeromyxobacteraceae bacterium
CCGTCCGGGCGAGCGCCACCTGCGCGGCGTCCACCTCGTTGGGGACCACGACCTCCGCGCGCGCCCCGGCGGGCGCCCGCCGCGCCAGCTCCTTCCGCAGCTCGTCCGACGTGTACGCGAGCCGCAGGGGAGCGCCGCAGCCCGTGGCGACCGCGAGGCCCGCGGACAGGAGCAGCGCCAGCGGGTGAGCGCGCGGCATGTTCGCCTTTCCCCCGGTATCTAGTCGCGCCCACGCCGAGCGTGCATCCGCGGGCGGCGCTCGCTCAGCGCCTGGCCACCTCGGCAGGCAGCCCCTCGGCCGGCAGGCGCACCGTGACGCGGGTCAGCTCCTGCGGCACGCACTCCACGCTCACCCCGAACGCCTCGCCGAGGAGGTTCTTGATGCGCTTGTCGACGATCCGCATGCCGAGCCCGTTGTGCGCGTGGTCCGGCGCGGTGTAGGCGCCGGCGTTGTCCTCGATCTCGATGATCGCGTTGCCGTCCTTGCGGTAGGCGTGGATGCGCGCCTTCCCCTGCGACAGCGTCGTCGAGATGCCGTGGCGGATGGCGTTCTCGATGAGCGGCTGCAGCGTGAACGTCGGCACGCGCAGGGTGAGCAGCGAGGGGTCGACGTCGGTCTCGACGTGGAGCCGCTCGCGGAAGCGCGCCTTCTCGATCTCGAGGTACGCGCTCACGTGCTCGAGCTCCTCCTGGAGCGTGGAGACGTCGGTCGAGCGCTTCAGGTTCTTGCGGAAGAAGTGCGAGAGGTGGATGAGCAGCTCGCGCGCGCGGTCGGGGTCGGTGCGCGTCACCGCCACGATGGTGTTGAGCGAGTTGAAGAGGAAGTGCGGGTTCACCTGCGCCTGCAGGAGCTTCAGCTCCGAGGTCACGAGCAGGCTCTTCTGCTCCTGGTACCGGGTGAGGACGAGCTGGCTCGACAGCAGCGCGCCGATCCCCTCGCCGAGGGAGCGGTTGAGCGTGCGGAAGTGGCGCGCCTCCGGCTCGTAGAGCTGCACCGTCCCCACCACCTTGCCGTCGATCTGCAGCGGCACGACGATGGCCGAGTGCAGCGGGCAGCCCTTGGCGATCGGGCAGTCGAACTGCTCGTGGATGCCGTCCGCGAAGACGACGTCGTTCGCCGCGAGGGCGCGGTGGGTGAGCGGCGAGAAGATGGCGCGCCCGGGCGTGTGGTGGTCGGAGCCCAGCCCGTCGAACGCCATGATCTTCTCGGTGTCGGTGATGCCCACCGCGCCGACGCCGGTCTCCTCGCGGATGATCCGCGCCATCTCCCCCGCGACGCCGCGGCCGAACCCCTTCGCCATGAGCCCGAGCGTGCGCTCCGCCACCTTGAGCGCCAGCGCCGAGGAGGCGGACGCGATCTTGTCGTAGACCTCCTGGCGGTCCTGCAGGACGCGCATGAAGAGCGCGGCGCCGATGGAGTTCGACAGGATCATCGGCGGGCCGATGATCTTCACCGAGGCGAGCGCGTTCGGGTACGGCCGCGAGATGAGGAGCACGAGGCACATGTGCAGCGTCTCGCCGACGGCCGTGGTGAGCGCCGCCGTGCGCCAGTGCAAGAGCTTCTCCGGGCGGCTCCGCCGCAGGGAGAGGTGCACGAGGCCGGCGAGGAGCCCCTCCATCGTCGTCGCGGTGGCGCCCGAGAGCGCCGTGAACCCGCCGAGCACCATGCGGTGGGCGCCGGCGGTGGCGCCGACGAGCATCCCGAGGACGGGGCCCCCCATGAGACCGGCGAGCACCGATCCGACGGCGCGGTTGTTGGCGAGGGATCCGCCCGGCTCGCGCATGCCGAGGTAGGACCCCATGATCGAGACCGCACTGAAGAACAGGAACATCGTGAGCTTGCTGCGCGGTCGCAGCGGCCCCGCCTCGAGCGGCGGCAGCGCCGGCGCCCAGCAGTAGGCGTACGAGATCACGAGGAAGACCGAGGTTCCCTCGAGCAGCGAGATCAGGATCTTCAAGGGCGCGTCTCCGTCCGGCGCCCACCTTCGTCCAGGGGAAGGGGGCGGTGCAACCCCGTGCGCCCACGTCCACCCACATCGGTGCCTGCGCGCGCACCGCCGTTCCGGTCGCCGCGAACGGCCGACCCGTCGCCTCTCCGAACAGGCCGGTCGCGGGAAAATTCGGTGCAGGTGCGGGCCGGGGAGTGCTTCACTCCTTGAAACCCGTCGACTCCTGGGAGGTGGCATGTTCGCGACGTTCAAGGCCCGCGCAGAGGCCGTCAGCGCCGAGGTCCACCGCTTCGCAGGGCGCGCGGAGGCGCTCGAGTTCATCGTCGGCGTCATGGAGAAGGCCGGCGTGTCCGCCGCGCCCGGCGCCGGCGCGGTGTGGGCCGACGGGCCGATCCTCACGAACGCCGACAAGCTGGGCCTCGCGCAGCGCGTCCCGGGGCTCTCGTTCGACGTGACGAAGGACCGCGCCGCCGCCGCCAGGGTGGGCGTCTCGCAGGCGGACTGGGCGATCGCCAACACCGGGACGCTCGCGCAGGCCGTGGACGAGGTCGAGCAGCG
>JBJMQK010000159.1:0-6930 GCA_045802735.1 Anaeromyxobacteraceae bacterium
AAAGCTCTCGGCCGAAGAATTCCTCGGCGACAAGGTGACCGAAGCGATCATCACCGTCCCGGCCTATTTCGACGATATGCAGCGCCAGGCGACCCGCGATGCGGGCAAGATCGCCGGGCTCGAAGTCGAGCGAATCATCAACGAACCGACGGCGGCCGCGCTCGCCTACGGGTTCGGCAAGCAAAAATCGGAAAAGGTGGCCGTTTACGATCTCGGCGGCGGCACGTTCGACATCACGATCCTCGAGCTCAACCAGGGCGTGTTCGAGGTGAAGGCGACGAACGGCGACACGTTCCTCGGCGGCGAGGACTTCGACCAGCGGCTCATCGACTGGCTCTCGCAGCGCTTCCTGGCGGCGACCGGCATCGACCTGAAGCGCGATCGCATGGCGCTGCAGCGCCTCAAGGAGGCGGCGGAGCGCGCGAAGCACGAGCTCTCCTCGGCGGGCGAGACCGAGATCAACCTGCCGTTCATCACCGCCGACGCGAGCGGCCCGAAGCACCTCGCCGAGGCGATCGACCGGACGACGCTCGAGCAGCTCGTCGGCGACCTCATCGAGAAGACGGTGGAGCCCTGCAAGATCGCGCTCAAGGACGCCGGCCTCACCGCGCAGCACCTCGACACCGTCATCCTGGTCGGCGGGATGACGCGCATGCCGAAGGTGCAGGAGGTGGTGAAGCGGTTCTTCGGGAGGGAGCCGCACAAGGGCGTGAACCCGGACGAGGTCGTCGCGGTGGGCGCGGCCATCCAGGGCGGCGTGTTGAAGGGCGAGGTGAAGGACGTCCTGCTCCTCGACGTGACGCCCCTCTCGCTCGGCGTCGAGACCGCGGGCGGCGTCTTCACGAAGATCATCGACAAGAACACGACGGTCCCCTGCAAGAAGTCGCAGGTCTTCTCGACCGCGGTCGACAACCAGCCGCTCGTGTCGGTGCACGTGCTGCAGGGCGAGCGCGACATGTCCGCCGACAACAAGACGCTCGGGCGCTTCGAGCTCGTCGGCATCCCGCCCGCGCCGCGCGGCGTGCCGCAGATCGAGGTCACGTTCGACATCGACGTGAACGGCCTCGTCCACGTGTCGGCGAAGGACCTCGGCACCGGCAAGACGCAGCAGATCCGCATCACCGCCAGCTCCGGCCTGCACGAGGCCGAGATCCAGCGGATGATCAAGGACGCCGAGTCGAACAAGACCGACGACAAGCGGAAGAAGGAGCTCGCCGATCTCAAGAACAACGCCGAGGGGCTCATCTACACGACCGAGAAGAGCCTCGAGGAGTACTCGAGCGCGCTCCGGCCGGAGGACCTCGAGGAGATCAAGGCCGACCTCGAGGTGCTGAAGGACACGCTCCCGGCGAGCGATCCCGCCGCCATCAAGGAGGCGCTCGTCCGGCTCGAGGGCAGCGCCTACCGCATCGCCGACGCCATCTACGCGCAGCAGGGGGGCGGCGGGGCGACCTAGCTGCCCTCCGCATCGCACCCCCCTCGCTTGTCAGGGCCGGGGCGTGCGTTACATTGCGCGCGGCCCTCCCGGCCGCGTGACCTGACCCGTGCGGAACACCTTGGAAAAACGCGATTACTACGAGGTCCTCGGCGTCGCCCGGGAGGCGACCGAGCAGGAGCTCAAGACCGCCTTCCGGAAGCTCGCCCACCAGTACCACCCCGACAAGAACCCGGGCTCCAAGGAGGCCGAGGACCGCTTCAAGGAGGCGTCGGAGGCGTACGAGTGCCTCTGCGATCCCGAGAAGCGCGCCCGCTACGACCGCTTCGGCCACGCGGCGGCGGGCGGGGGCCAGAATCCGTTCGAGGGCTTCGGCTTCGGCGGCGCGGGCGGCGCGACGATCAACGACATCTTCGGCGACATCTTCGGGGAGATGTTCGGCGGCGGGCGGCGCCCCCGCGGGCGGCCGCGCGGCGCGGACCTGCGCTACCACCTCGAGGTCTCGTTCGAGGAGGCGGCCTTCGGGACGGCCTCGCGCATCGAGATCCCCCGCCCCAGGCGCTGCGACACGTGCAAGGGCTCCGGCGCCAAGGCCGGGACCGGCCCGCGCGCCTGCCCGACCTGCGGCGGCGTCGGCGAGGTCCGCATCACGCAGGGCTTCTTCTCGGTCGCGCGCACCTGCCACACCTGCGGCGGCGCGGGGCGCGTCATCGTCGACAAGTGCGACGCCTGCGGCGGCCAGGGCGTGCAGCGCGAGCAGGCCACGGTCGAGGTGACCGTCCCCGCCGGCGTCGACACCGGCACGCGCCTCAAGCTCGCCGGCGAGGGCGAGCCGGCGCCGCAGCCCGGCGCGGCCCCCGGCGACCTGTACGTCGTCATCCAGGTGCGCGATCACCCGATCTTCCACCGCGAGGACACGGACGTCATCTGCGACATGCCGGTCAGCTTCACGCAGGCGGCGCTCGGGGCGCAGATCGACGTCCCCACGCTCGACGGCCCCGTGAAGATGAAGATCCCGGCCGGGACGCAGTCGGGGAAGGTCTTCCGGCTGCGCGGCAAGGGCATCCCCCAGCTCGGGCAGCAGGGCCGCGGCGACCAGCACGTGCGCGTCCTCGTCGAGACCCCGACGCACCTCACGAAGGAGCAGCGCGAGATCCTGGAGCGCTTCGCGGCGCTCTCGGGGGAGAAGACGCACCCGCACGCGCAGAGCTTCTGGGACAAGGTGGCGGAGCTGCTCAAGAACAAGCACGTGGGGTAGCGGCCACGGGGTCGTAGTCGAAGGGCCCCCGCCGCTGTAAGAAGGAGCCTCATGCGCAAGCTCTCCCGCCTCGCGGCCGCGCTCGTCGTCTTCCTCGTCGGCTGCCCGAAGCGCGTCTCCGTGAACGGGCAGGAGATGAGCGCCTCCGAGGCGCAGGCCGAGGCGCAGCGCGAGCTCGTGCGCTTCAGGGACGAGACCACCGCCGAGCCGCCCGCCGCCGCCGCCGAGAAGTACGAGGCGCTCGCCGCGCGCTTCCGCGACGTGCCGGCATCGGCCGACGCGCTCTTCGAGGCGGGCACGCGCTGGCGCGAGGCGGAGCGGCCCGACCGCGCGCGCAGCGCCTTCGCACGCATCCTCGAGCGCTGGCCGCTCTCGCCGCGCGCGCGCGACGCGAAGTACCAGCTCGCGATGTCCGACGCGCAGGCCGGGAAGCCCAAGGACGCGCTCGCGACGCTCTCGACGCTCTACGACAGCCTGCCGCCGCCGCAGCGCCCCGAGGCGGCGCGCACCGCCGCGGAGTCCGCCGAGAAGGCGAAGGCCTTCGGCGAGGCCGCGCGCTGGCACGCCGAGGCGGCGCGGCTCGCGGGCGGCGCCGAGGCGCAGGGCGAGCTCGCGAAGGCGATGGCGATCGTCGAGGCGCAGCTCGGGCTCGCCGACCTCGTGGCCTTGAAGGCCGAGCTCGCCGGCGACTCGCCGCTCGCACCGGCGGTGACGATGCGGCTCGCCCGCATCCAGCTCCACGTCCACGAGGACGAGGCGGCGGAGAGGAGCGCGCGCGAGGTGGCGGAGCGCTGGCCCGCGTCGCCCTTCGCCGGCGACGCGCGCGCGCTGCTCGAGCGGCTCGCGCGGCGGTCGCAGGTGGACGCGCACGCCATCGGCGTGGCGGTGCCGCTCTCGGGCAAGCTCAAGGCCTGGGGCGACGCCATCCTGCAGGGCGTGGCGCTCGCCATCGGCGAGCGTACCCCGTACCGCATCGTCGTCCGCGACACGCGCGGCGAGCCCGACGGCGCCGCGCGCGCGATGGAGGAGCTGGCGCAGGAGGGCGTCGCGGCCGTGCTCGGCGGGGTGACGAACGCCGAGGCGCCGCGCGCCGCCAGCGCCGCCCAGGAGGCGGGGCTCCCGTTCGTCTCGCTCGCCAAGGTGGAGAGCGTCACGCAGGCGGGCCCGTTCGTCTTCCGCAACATGCTCACCGCCGAGGCGCAGGCGAAGGCCGTGGCGGAGCTGGCGGTGGCGCGGCGCGGGATGAAGCGCTTCGCGCTCCTGTGGCCGCAGGTCCCGTACGGCCAGGAGCTCGCGAACGCGTTCTGGGACGAGGTCGACGCGCGCGGCGGCGAGGTGCGCGCGGCCGAGAGCTACGAGTTCGACCGCACCACCTTCGCGCCGGTCGTGAAGAGCATGGTCGGGAAGCTCTGGCTCGAGGAGCGGCAGGACTACCAGGAGCAGGTGCGCGAGATCGCGAAGGGCGAACCCGACCCCTACCGCCGGCGCAAGGCGGTGGAGAAGGCGCGCGACAAGCTGCCGCCGGCGGTGGACTTCGAGGCGGTGTTCCTCCCCGACTTCGCGAAGAACGTGGCGCTCATCGCGCCGGCGCTGGCGGTCGAGGACGTCGTCACCCAGACCTGCGATCCCCGCGAGGTGGAGCGCATCCGCCGCATCACCGGGCGCGACGACCTGCGGGCGGTGCAGCTCCTCGGCGCGAACGGCTGGGACGACCCGTCGCTCGTGGAGCGCGCGGGCAAGTACGTCGAGTGCGCCATCTTCGTGGACGGCTTCTTCCCCGCCTCCGAGCGCGCCGACACGAAGGGCTTCGTGACCGCCTTCACGACGAAGTACGGCCACCCGCCGTCGATCCTGGAGGCGAGCGCGTTCGACGCGGCCGGCATGATCCGCCAGGTGCTCGAGGGCGGCGCCGCCTCGCGCGAGGACGTCCGCGCCGGGCTCGGCGCGCTGAAGGGCTTCAAGGGCGCGACGGGCGATCTCGCCTTCGACGCGCGCCGCGAGGTGGCGAAGCCGCTCTTCTACATCACGGTCGAGAAGGGCGCGCTGCGCGAGCTGACCCCGCAGGAGCTGGCCGCGCCGGGGGCGGGCGGGAGCTAGAGGCAGGCGCGTGCCGTCGCGCTCGGAAACGGTTACCTTCGTCCCCGCCATGCCCCAGGCGCTCGTCCGCGCGCGCACCCTCCCGCGCATCCCCGTCCTGAACGTCGCGCTCTTCCTCGCGACGGTCGCGACGACGCTCCTCGCCGGCGCGGGGCAGACGGCGCTACGCGATCCGCAGGGCATCGGCAGCCTGCTCCTCGCCGGGCTGCCCTTCGCGAGCGCGCTCATCGGCATCCTGCTCTGCCACGAGATGGGCCACTACCTCATGGCGCGCGCGTACCGCGTCGACTCCTCGCTGCCCTTCTTCATCCCGATGCCGATGGGGCAGGTGGGGACCTTCGGCGCCGTCATCCGCATCCGCTCGCAGATCCCGAGCCGCACGGCGGTGCTCGACATCGGCTCGGCGGGGCCGTTCGCCGGGTTCGTCGTGGCGCTGCCGCTCCTCGCCTGGGGCATCGCGCACTCGGAGGTGCGCCCCCTCGGCGACGCCTGGGCGGCGACGCCGGTGGGCATGGGCGCCTTCGGCTGGGTCAAGGCGCGGCTCCTCACCGGCGCTTGGCCGGACGCCGCCGGCGGCCAGTTCTTCGGCGACAGCCTCGTCACCTGGGGGATGCAGCGCCTCATCCTCGGGAAGCTCCCGCCGGGGCACGACGTCTTCCTGCACCCGGTGGCCTTCGCCGCCTGGTTCGGCCTCTTCGTCACGACGCTCAACCTCTTCCCCATCGGCCAGCTCGACGGTGGGCACGTCACCTACGCGCTCCTCGGCCAGCGCCGGGCGCGGGCGCTGTCGCGCGTCGTCTCGTGGGCGCTGTTCGCCTGCGGCGTGTTCGTCTCGTGGACGTGGCTGCCCTGGTGGGCGGTGACGCGCTTCGTGGTGCGCTTCGGCCACCCGCCGTCGCTGCTCGAGGAGCCGCTCTCGCCGGGGCGCCGCGTGCTCGCGGTCCTGGCGCTGGTGGTCTTCGCGGCCACCTTCATCCCGGTCCCCTTTGCCGTGTAGACTCCGCCGGCCATGGAGCCCGCCGATGCCGACGCCGCCTGGGCCCAGGTCCTCGCGAGCTGGGACGACGAGGCGGGGCACCGCGCGTTCCTCGACGGCGCGCGGGACCTCGGAGGCCTCGCCGAGGTGGGCCGCCGCTACAAGGCGGCGCTCGACGCCGCGCCCGGGGACCCGGTCGCGCTGCGCTGGCGCGACGAGGTGGTGAAGCGCGCGACGGCGATGGCGTTCGCGGCGCTGCCCCGCACGCGCCCGCCGAGCACCTCGTGGCGAGGGGTCCGCGCCGCGCTGCTCGCCGCGATCTCGGCGGCGATCATCGCGGCGGTCGCGTGGCTCGCGCTGCGCTTCGCGAGCCTCGGCGGGGCGCTGCGGTGACGGATCCCGGCGAGCTCCTCGCGCTGCTCGGGCCGGGCGGCGCGCTCGCCCGCGAGCTGCCGGGCTACGAGCACCGCGGCGATCAGCTCGCGATGGCGGCCAAGGTCGCCGACGCGCTGGCGCGCCGCCGCTACCTCGTCGCCGAGGCCGGCACCGGCACCGGCAAGACGCTCGCCTACCTCGTCCCGGCGGCGCTCTCCGGCCGCAAGATCATCGTCTCCACCGCCACGAAGACGCTCCAGGAGCAGATCTGGACGAAGGACCTGCCGCTCATCGCCGAGCGGCTCGGCCTCGGCGTCGACGCCGCCTACCTGAAGGGCCGCGCGAACTACTACTGCAAGGCGCGCGGCGCGAAGTTCGCCGAGCGGCCGACCTTCCCGACGCGGGACGAGGCCGCGGTGTGGCCCGCGATCCAGGACTGGGCGAGGAGCACGGCCACCGGCGACCGCGGCGAGCTCGACCTCCCGGACGCGTACCTCGCCTGGCGCGAGCTCTCCGCCACGGGCGACACCTGCCTCGGGAAGGAGTGCCGGCAGTACGAGGAGTGCTTCGTGACGCTCGCGCGCGCCCGCGCGGCGCAGGCGCAGATCGTGCTCGTGAACCACCACCTCTTCTTCGCCGACCTGGCGATGCGCACCTCGCGCGCGGGCGTCGAGGTGCTGCCCGCGTACGACGCCGTCATCTTCGACGAGGCGCACGCCATCGAGGGCGTCGCGACCGAGTACTTCGGCCTCATGGTCTCGTCGTACCGCGTGGAGGAGCGGGCGCGCG
>JBJMQK010000198.1:0-9224 GCA_045802735.1 Anaeromyxobacteraceae bacterium
GGTCGGGGTCGGGGTCGGGGTCGGGGTCGGGGTCGGGGTCGGGGTCGGGGTCGGGGTCGGGGTCGGGGTCGGGGTCCGGGTCGACCGCGCGGCTTCCCTTCCGTTCGCCCTGAGCGGAGCGCAGCGGAGTCGAAGGGCGAAGGGCTCGCGCGCGGACTAACGAACCGCGGTGAAGTCGTTCGCAGCCGACGCCTGCATCCCCCAGGTCGACCTCGCCGACGTGCTCGCCGACTGGCGGCGCCGCGGCGGGCGCACGGCGGCGGCGCACCTCTTCGACGTCTACGCCTTCGCCGACTACCGCGGTGGGCAGGTGGACGGACCGGGCGTCGTGCTGTGCGTCGCGCTCGGCGAGGGCCCGGTGCGGAAGGTCGCGGGCGTCCGCAACCGGGCGACGCTCGACGCCGCGTGGCGGCGGCTCCTGCGCGATGCGACCGACGCAGGCGCCCGCGTCTGCTTCGGCCAGGACCACCAGTACGGTCTCCCCCTCGCGCTCGCGGACGAGCTCGGGCTCCCGAGCGACGACTGGCGCCGCGGGCTCGCCGCCTTCTTCGGCGGGGCGCGCGGTGAGGCCGCCCGCGCCGGGCGCGCGGGTGCCTGCGCCCGGCTCGTGAACGACGACCTCGACGCGCGCGGACGCGCCCCGTACTTCTGGTCCGCGACGAAGCCTGCGTACGGACTCCCCGGCACGTCGCCGCGCGGGTCGGACCCGGCGCTGTACCGGCTCACCGAGCGCGGCTGCGCGTGCGCGCTCTCGCGCGTCGGCGACAACGGCAGCGTCGGCGGGCAGACGCTGGTCGGGCTCCCGCGCGTGCTCGTGCTGCTCGAGTGGGCGTCGCGCGACGCCGTCCCCGTCGCCGTGTGGCCGTTCGATGGGCTCCGCCTCGAGGCGTACGCGCTGCGCCAGCACGTTGCGCTCGAGGCGTACCCGACCCTGGTGCGCCCCGCGGGCGTGAAGCAATCGGACCTCGCCGACGCCCTCGCGGTCGTGTGCTGGCTGCAGCAGCGCGACCGCGCCGGCGCGCTCGCGGCCGAGCTCGACCTCGGCGCGCTCTCCCCGGCGGACCGGCGGCGCGTCGCGTTCGAGGGCTGGATCGCGGGCGTCCGGCCGGGCGGTGGCGGCGGCCCGCCGCCCATGCCTGGGCGCGGGCGTCCCGCGGCCACTACGGCAGCCCGATGACCGACCTCGACGTCCTCTGCCTCGGCGAGGCGCTCGTCGACATGCTGCCGGACCGCCGCGGCGCGCTCGCGGACTGCGAACGCTTCGAGGCGCACCCGGGCGGCGCGCCCGCGAACGTCGCGGTGGGGCTCGCGCGGCTGGGGCGGCGGGTCGCGTTCCAGGGCGTCGTCGGCGACGATCCATTCGGCGAGTGGATCGCGCGGCGCCTCTCCGCCGAGGGCATCTCGCTTCACCTCCGGCGAGACGCGGCCGCGCGGACCGGGGTCGCCTTCGTCGCGCTCGACGCTCGCGGCGAGCGCTCCTTCTTCAGCCCCGCTCGCGAGCACACCGCGGACAAGCGCCTCGCGCCGGCCGACGTGGATCCGGCGCTCGTCGCCCGCGCGCGCTGGCTCCACGCCGGCCTCTTCGCGCACCTCCTGCCCGGCGCCCGCGACGCGCTGCGGGCGGCGCTCGCCGCGGCCCGAGCGGGCGGGACGCGCGTCTCGTTCGACCCGAACGTGCGGCTCTACCTCTGGGACGACGCGGCGGACCTGCGCCGCCTCTGCGACGAGGTCCTCCCGCGCTGCGACCTCGTGAAGCTCTCCGAGGACGAGTGCGAGCTCGCGACCGGCGAGCGCGACCCGGAGCGCGCCGCGGCGCGCCTCGAGGCGCTCGGCGTCGCCATCGCGTGCGTCACCCTCGGTGAGCGCGGCGCGCTCCTGCGCCACCGGGGCCGCGTGCTCCGCGCGGCCGCCGAGCCCGTTGCGGTCGTCGACACGACCGGCGCCGGCGACGGCTTCGTCGCGGGGCTCCTCGCAGCGCTCGCGGAGGTGGAGGATGTCCGCCGCGTGGACCCGGCGCGGCTCGAGCGCGCCCTCGCGCTCGCGACCCGCGTCGCGGCGCGCGTCTGCACGCGCATGGGCGCGGTCGCCGGCCTCCCGCGGGCTGCCGACCTCGAGCCCGCCGCGGGCGGGGCGGCACGGTGACACCCTGCTCAGCTGAAGTGACGCTCGCGATGGAGGCGACGCCGTGAATCAACGCGAGTGGGCGCCGCCATGACGCCGCCGGACCTCGCGGCGGCGCGCCACGTCGTCCTCGGGGACGCGGGCGCAGAGGCGCTGCGGCGCGCCGGAGCGGCCGACGTCGTCGTCCTGCGCGATCTCCTGTCGCTCGGGCCGTGCCACCCCGACCCGCGGCGCCACGCCGCCTTGCGACGGGCCTTCTGGCGCGCGGCGCTGCGCGACCTCTACCCCGAGGTCCTGCGCGCGGCCGACCCGGCGCGCTCGATCATGGGCGGACACGAGCTCGCTCGCGCGCTCGCGCGGCCGCCGCGCAGGCCGGTCGTCCTGTGGACGGCGCCGACCTGGCCGGAGCGGCTCGCGCTCGCGTTCGCGGCGGAGGCGCTCGCGGCGGAGCCGGATGCCTGGCTCGCGTCGACGAGGAGCCCGGGCGCGTCGGCCGGCGCGCCGGCGCAGCTCGCGCGTGCGCTCGCCCGCGCGGTGCGTTTAGGGCCTGCGCTCGCGGCGATGGCGAAGCTGTGGCGCGCCTACGCGGCGCCGACCCGCGCCGCGCTCCCGCACGCGCTCGCCGCCGCCGCGCGCTCCTTCCCCGACCTCCCTCGTGCCGCCCGGTTCCACCGCGACCTCTTTCCAGGCGCGTCGCACGGACAGGTCCGGCTCTCCGCGCTCGACCGCTTCCTCCTCGCGGCACACCGCCGGCCGGCGTCGCTCCGCGACCTCGTGCGCGTCCACCCGCGGAGCGCGCGCCGTTTCCTCTCCGCGCTCGGTGATGTCGCGCTCGACGTGCGCCGCCACGCCTGGGCCGCGCTCGGCGCGCTCGCAGCCGTCGCCCCCGCCGCAGCGCCCGCCGAGGCGCGGCTCCGGCTCACGCCGCTCGGGCGCCGCCTCGTGCGCGAGGGTCTCCCTTCGAGCGACGCCGCTCCGCCATTCCACGCCGGCGGGTGCTCGGTGTACGCGGAGGGTCCATGGCCGCGCCGACGTGCGAAGCTCTCGCCATGAAGCGGTCCTTCGTCGTTGCCGCGCTCACCGTGACCGTCGCCGCGGCTGCGTTCCTCGGCTGGCGCGCGCTGCGGTCGGCTCCCACCGACGAGGAGCAGATCCGGACGCTCTTCGCCGACGCGGCGCGCGCCGCGGAGGAGAAGCGCATCGGCGACGCCGTGCGCGACGTGTCGGAGCGGTTCGAGGGCGAAGGGCTCGATCGCCGCGGCGTGAAGCAGCTCGTCGCCGCGCACGTCCTCAGCGGCACCTGGGTCTCGGTCGCCATCGCGGGGGCGGCGATCGCCCCGGGCGCCGACGCGGCGCGCGCGGCGGTGGACGTCGTGCTGTCGCGGAGCGGGAAGGGGACGCCGCTCACGGAGCTCCTGCCCGCCCAGGCGAGCGTGCACCGCTTCCAGCTCCGCCTCGAGCGCGAGCGCGGCGCGTGGAAGGTGGTCGGTGCGGCCTGGCGGCCGATCACGATCGAGGAGGCCGTTGCGGGGCCAGAGCTACCGACCGACTCGCCGTGAGGAATGGGTCGAGGTCGCGGTCACGGTCGCGGTCGAGGGTCGGGGTCACGGTCACGGTCGCGGTCGAGGTCGAGGTCGCCGCCCTTCGACTCCGCTGCGCTACGCTCAGGGCGACCGGAACTGGCCAGGCGGTCGCGAGCGTCGCCCCTCGATGTTTCGTTGACAGCCCAGGGCCTCGCCCCTACCGTCCCCCGTCCGGCACCGCGCCTGCGGGCCGCGGGAGGGCGCGTGACATTCCAGGACCTCATTCTGAAGCTCCAGACCTACTGGTCGGCGCGCGGCTGCATCCTCGCCCAGGGCTACGATCAGGAGGTCGGCGCCGGCACGATGAACCCGGCGACGTTCCTGCGCGTGCTCGGACCCGAGCCGTGGAACGTCGCGTACGTCGAGCCCTCGCGCCGCCCCGCCGACGGCCGCTTCGGGGAGAACCCGAACCGGCTGTTCCAGCACCACCAGGTCCAGGTGATCCTGAAGCCCCACCCGCCCGACGTGCAGGACGTCTACCTCGGGTCGCTCAGGGCGATCGGCATCGACCCGCTCGCGCACGACATCCGCTTCGTCGAGGACGACTGGGAGAGCCCGACGCTCGGCGCCTGGGGCCTCGGCTGGGAGGTGTGGTGCGACGGGATGGAGATCACCCAGTACACCTACTTCCAGCAGGCGGGCGGGTTCGAGGTGAAGCCGGTCGCGTGCGAGCTCACGTACGGGCTCGAGCGCATCGCCATGTACCTCCAGAACGTCGAGAACGTCTACGACGTGGAGTACGTGAAGGGCGTGAAGTACCGCGAGGTGTTCCACCGCAACGAGGTGGAGCAGAGCGAGTACAG
The DNA here is from genome assembly GCA_045802735.1 of Anaeromyxobacteraceae bacterium. Taxonomy (GTDB): domain Bacteria; phylum Myxococcota; class Myxococcia; order Myxococcales; family Anaeromyxobacteraceae; genus Anaeromyxobacter_A. Next base: position 4,508 of record JBJMQK010000198.1, read on the forward strand.
CTTCCGCGCGAGCGACCCGCAGATGCTCTTCGGCCTGTTCTCGACGTACGAGGGCGAGTGCAGGCGGCTCCTCGAGGCGAAGCTGCCGCTCCCCGCGTACGACTACTGCCTCAAGTGCTCGCACGCGTTCAACCTGCTCGACGCGCGCGGCGCGATCAGCGTCACGGAGCGTGCGGCCTACATCGGGCGCGTGCGCGCGCTCGCCCGCGGCTGCGCCGAGGGGTACCTCGCGATGCGCGAGGCGCTGGGCTTCCCGCTGCTCAAGGCCGCCGTGCCGGTTAAGGCGCGCAAGGGAAAGAGGGCTGCATGAAGGGCGCGGACCTGCTGTTCGAGATCGGGAGCGAGGAGATCCCCGCCGGCTTCGTCCCGCCGGCGCTGCGCCAGCTCGAGGAGGACCTCGCGAAGGCGCTCGCCGAGGCGCGGCTCGCGCACGGCGAGGTGAAGGCGCTCGGGACGCCGCGGCGGCTCTGCGTCTACGCCAGGGACGTCGCCGCGAAGCAGCCCGACGCGGAGACCGAGTCGCTCGGACCGTCGGTGCAGGCCGCGTTCGACGCCGAGGGGAACCCGACGCCGGCGGCGCTCGGCTTCGCGAAGAGCCAGGGCGTCGAGGTCTCGGCGCTCGCGCGCGTCGCGACGCCCAAGGGCGAGCGGCTCGCGTCGCGCAAGACCGAGAAGGGCCAGCGCGCCGAGAAGGTGCTGCCGGCGATCCTCGAGAAGCTCGTCGCCTCGCTGCGCTTCAGGAAGGCGATGCGCTGGGGCGAGACCTCGGTGACGTTCGCGCGCCCCATGCGCTGGATGGCGGCGCTCTACGGCGGAAAGCCGGTGAGGCTCCGCTACGGCGACATCGCCTCGAGCGTCGTCACCTACGGTCACCGCTTCAAGGCGCCGAAGGCCATCCCGCTCAAGGGCTCGCCGGAGGACTACGTCGCGAAGCTGCGCAAGGCCTTCGTCGTGGTCGATCCCGCCGAGCGGCGGGACGAGATCGAGAAGGCGCTCGCCGCGGCCGCGCGGAAGGCCGGCGGCAAGGTGCGCCCGGACGAGGCGCTCGTCGAGCAGGTCACCTACCTCGTCGAGCACCCGAGCGCCGTCGTCGGCGAGTTCGAGGCCGCCAACCTGGAGCTGCCGCCGGAGGTGGTCATCTCCGAGCAGCGAAACCACCAGCGCTACTTCGCGGTGGTGGACGCGGCCGGGGACCTCACGAACCGCTTCATCGCGGTGTCGGGCACGCCGGTGAAGGATCCGAAGCTCTCGCGCCGCGGCTACGAGCGCGTGCTCCGCTCGCGCCTCGCCGACGCGCGCTTCTTCTTCGAGGAGGACAAGAAGAAGAGGCTCGCCGACCGCGTCCAGGACCTCGGGCGGCGCACGTACCAGGCGAAGCTCGGGAGCGAGCTCGAGCGCACCGAGCGCATCGGCGCGATCGCCGGCGCGCTCGCGCGCGCGCTCAAGAAGGACGAGCTCCTCGCCGACCTCGCCGAGGCGGCGCGCCTGGCCAAGGTCGATCTCAACACCGGCATGGTGGGCGAGTTCCCGGAGCTGCAGGGCATCATGGGCGGCCACTACGCGCGGCTCGAGGGCATGAAGCCCGAGGTCGCCGACGCCATCGAGGACCACTACAAGCCCATCGGCGCCTCCGGCGACATGCCGCGCGGCGACCTCGGCGCGCTCGTCGCGCTCGGCGACCGGCTGCACCAGCTCGCCGGGATCATCGGCGTGGGCGAGAAGGCGACCGGCGCCGCCGACCCGTTCGGCCTGCGCCGCGCCGCGATCGGCATCCTCCGCATCGTGCAGGACCGCGGGTACCACCTCTCGCTCGGCGCGGCGGTGGACGCCGCGCTCGACGCGCTCGGGGCGAAGCTCACCGGCGCCCGGGGGGCGGTGCGCGCCCAGGTGCTCGACTTCCTGCGCGGGCGCGTGAAGGCGCTGTGGGGCGAGGCGTACGACGTCGACCTCGTGGAGGCGGTGCTGGCGGCGGGGTTCGACGATCTCGTCGACGCGCGGAGCCGGCTCGAGGCGCTCGCCGAGGTGAAGCGCCGCCCCGACTTCGTCCCGCTCGCCGTCGCGTTCAAGCGCGTGGCGAACATCCAGGAGAAGGCGCAGGGCGCCGCCACCGCGACCGCCGACAGCGCGCTCTTCCGCGAGGACGCGGAGGGCCGCCTCCACGGCCTCCTGACCGAGGTGAGGAGCCGCGCCGCGGGCGAGAAGGGCACCGGGAACTACGCCGCCGCGCTGCGCACGATCGCGGAGATCAAGCCCGCGGTGGACGAGTTCTTCGACAAGGTGCTCGTCATGGCCGACGACGAGGCGCTCCGGAACAACCGGCTCGCGCTCATGCGCGAGGTCGGTGCGCTGTTCTCCGACGTCGCGGACTTCAGGAAGATCCAGGCGGAGCTCCCGCCGGGTGCTCCGGCGACGAAGGCCGCGCAGGCCTGAGCCTTCGGGCTTTCGCTTGACCGCGGGGGGCACGAGCGATAGCTTTTCGCGCCCTTGGCCCATTTCCTGAGAAAGCTCGCGCTCCTGGCGCTCGCCGTCGCGGCCGCTTGCAGCGACAACGCGCCGTCCGCCCCGCCACCCCTCGACCGGTTCTACTACCCGACCGGCCTCGCCGTGCGGAAGCTGGCGAGCGGGAACGCGCAGCTCGTCGTCGCGTCGTCCAACTTCGACCTCCTCTACGACAGCGCGAGCGGCGGCACGGTCATTGCCGTCGACGTGGACGAGACGCTCCGGCGCGGCGCGGGGGCGGCGCCCGGCACGCCCATCCCACTCGCGGACCCGAGGGCCGTCCGTCTCGGCAGCTTCTCCGGGGAGCTCGCCATCGCGGAGCCCGCGACCTGCTCCGGCTTCACCGGGACGCCCCAGGCCCTCGTCGCGTCGCGCTCGGACGGCGCCCTCTACCGCTTCGACCTCGACGACAGCGGCGTGCGCTGCGACAAGGGCGACGCCTGCAGGACGCCGCTCGAGACGACGATCGACGACCCGTACGGCGTGACGCTCGCGTGCGTCGCGGCGACGCCGCCGCAGCTCCTCGCCTATGTCGGTTACCTCCGCGCCCAGGCGTCCGCGGGTGTCCTCACGCGCGTCGACCTCGCCGCGAGCCCGCCCGGCACGACGCGCGTCGACATCTCGGCGGGCACCGCCTCGTCGGCCGCATTCGACGCCGCGACGCAGCGGCTCTACGTCACCACCCGCTTCATCGGCGTGGGCTCGTCGCCGCTGCGCTGGCTCGACCTCGCCGCGCCCGGGAACCCCGCCACCATCATCGACCTCGACCCGCAGATCCGGGGGAACGAGATGCGGGGCATCGCGCTCTCCAGCTCGGACCCGACGGCCCCGCCGCGCCCGCGACGCGGGTACCTCCCGCTGCGGCTCTACGACTTCGACTTCGCGGCGTCGATCGGCCGCCCGCCGAACGACGTCGGAGCTGCCCTCGCGGTGCTCGACCTGTCCGACTCGCCCGGCCTGCCCGCGACCGTGAAGCTGCTCCGCCTCGTGCCGCTCCCGCGCGGCGCGAGCGAGGTGCGCGTCATCGCGCGCCCCGGGACCGGGAAGCGCGACCTCGTCGCCGTGACGAGCACGGACGACGGGTCGCTCACGCTCTACGACGACGAGACCGAGTCGATCGCGCGCGTCTTCGGTCGCTGCGGGACGACTGGGGTCGGCGACGCGGCGCCGTGCCGCCCCGGCGTGGACGACGGCAAGCCGGCGCTGGGTCAGCAGCCGTTCGGCCTGGCGGTCGAGCAGTCCCTCGACGTCCGCCTCGGCAAGCCGCCGAGGCTCGCCCGGCTCTACGTCGGCTCCTTCGAGCGCTCCTGGGTGAACGTCATCGAGATCGACCCGGCGAACCCGAGCGCCACCACCGTCCCCGGCGCGGCCCCAGGGAGCACGTACCAGCTGCGCTGGGACCGCATCGGACTGGAGCGACCGTGAACGCCCGCGTCACCGCCGCCCTCCTCGCGCTCGCCGCCGCGGGGTGCGGGACGAGCGCCGCGAACACGGTGGGCGCCCGGCTGCAGGGGCCGACCGCGATCGTGGCCTTCGTCGGCGCGACCCCGAAGAACGGCGGGCAGCTCCACGACTACTTCGCCATCGCCTCGAGCCGCGGCGACGAGCTCGTCTTCCTCGACCCCGGCGACGAGCAGCCCGTCCTCGGCCCGGGCGCGGTCTTCCCGCTCGTCGTCCCCACCGCGCCGAGCCCGCTCCTGCTCGCCGCCGCGCCGCTCGGCGACGCGACCGACACCACGGCCACGGCCGACCTCCTCGTGGCGGTGGGCGCCGGCGGCCGCTCGCTGCAGCTCGTGAACACCTGGGACCCGACCGCGAACCGGATCGTGGCCGAGGTGGACCTCTCCCCGGGGCTGCAGGCGGGCATCGTCTCGGTGGCGGCGATGACGGTCCCCGGCGCGAACCCGCCGCAGGCGCGCGTCATCGTCGGCGCCGCCGGGCAGCAGCTCGCGGTGGTGACGTACCAGCGCGCCGCCGCGGGCGGCGGCATCGAGGCCCTGCCCTTCGACCCCGCCGCCGACGTGCGGAGCCTCGGCTTCGAGCCGCGCAGCATGGCCGTCGAGCCCGCGCCGGCGGACCCCGCGGCCGCGCGCCTCTTCGTCGCGACGCCCGATCTCATCGGCGCGACGCGCGGCGTGGCGCAGCTCACGATGACGGGCGCCATCGCCAGCTGGCCGGTGGCCGCGCTCGACGCGCGCGCCGGCACCACGCTCGTCGC
>JBJMQK010000307.1:0-2765 GCA_045802735.1 Anaeromyxobacteraceae bacterium
GCGCCCTGTTGCGTCTATCTCGAAACGTCGCTTCCGCCGCCATGATGAGATCCGGCGCCTATCGGCGCCTCACTCCGGGGGGAGAAACACTCCCCCCCAGACCCCCCAACGCGAGACTCATCTCAACTGAGCAGCGCCATATCCCGACCGAGGTCCTCATGATCGCCGACGCCCAGATCCGCGCACAGCTCCCGCACACCCTCGAGCGCATCGACCTCGCCGCCCTGGGGCAGCTCTACCGCGGAAAGGTGCGCGACAACTACAGCGTCGGCGACCGCATCGTCATGATCACGACCGACCGCGTGTCGGCGTTCGACCACGTCCTCGGCACGATCCCGTTCAAGGGCGAGGTGCTGTCGCGCCTGACGCTGTTCTGGTTCGACAAGGTGAAGGACATCGCGCCGACGCACCTGCTCGCCGCGCCCGATCCGAGCGTCATGGTGGTGAAGCGCGCGAAGGCGCTGCCCGTCGAGATCGTCATCCGCGGCTACATCACCGGCTCGCTGTGGCGCGACTACCAGTCCGGGAAGGCTGGCGCCTACGGCATCGAGTGGCCGCAGGGGCTCAGGAAGGACCAGCGCTTCGATCGCGCGATCATCACGCCCTCGACGAAGGCCGAGTACGGCCAGCACGACGAGCCCATCAGCGAGGCGGAGATCCTGCGCCAGGGCCTCGTCGCGCCCGAGGTGTGGCGCGAGGCGACGGCCGTCGCCGAGCGGCTCTTCGCGCGCGGCCAGGAGTGGGCGGCGAGCCGCGGCCTCATCCTCGTCGACACGAAGTACGAGATGGGGATCGCGGACGGGAAATTGATCGTCATCGACGAGATCCACACGCCCGATTCCTCGCGCTACTGGGTGGGCGACGGTTACGCCGATCGCTTCGCGCGCGGCGCCGAGCAGGAGATGCTCGACAAGGAGAACATCCGGCAGTGGCTCATCAAGGAGCACGGGTTCTCCGGACACGGCAAGCCGCCGCCGCTCACGGACGACGTCCGCGTGATGCTCGCGACGAAGTACATGCAGGTGTTCGAGCGGCTCACGGGCGAGAGCTTCCGCTCCGACGTCGGCAGCGTCGAGGCGCGCATCCGCGCGAACCTCGCCGCGAACGGGTTCCTGTAGCCCGAGCGGAGATCGCTCGCCCGCTGCCCCGTTGGGTGAGCCGCTGGCGCCGCGTGCGCACGGTGCTCACCTCGTCCCGGACGACGCTCGCGTCCGAACCCGTGCTTGGCCCTGGGAGAGACATGCCGCGCCCGTCCGAGGCGCGTGACGAGGACGAGGACCGGACGCGAGGTCCGGGGGAGGCGGCCGCGCTGCGGCGCGAGCTGGAGGCGCTGCGGTCGCTCGCCTCGCGCGACCGGGCCCTGCTCGAGACGGTCCTCGACCACAGCCCACACGGCGTCATCGTGTGCGACGCGCGCGGACGCCTCCTCCTCCAGAACGGAGCCGCGAAGAGGTTCCGGGCGGGCGCCGCCAGCGCCGACGCCAGCGACGGGTGGGCGAGCGACGTGGCGCGCGCCGCGCTCGAGCACGTCCAGGCGGTGCTGGGCGCCGCGATCGACAACGCGCGGCTGTTCGAGGCGGCGCAGCAGGCGGCGCGCGCGCGCGAGGAGGTCGTGGCGGTGGCCGCGCACGCCCTGAAGAACCCGCCCGAGGCGGGGCGGTTCGCGCTGTCCCGCGCGCCGCACGCGCTCGGACCGCTCGTCGCCGACGCGCTCGCGGTCCTGCGGCCCATCGCCGCCGAGAAGGGCGTTTTGCTCGAGGCGGCGCTCGGTGCCATGGCCGCGGCGCGGCCGAGCTGCGACCGCGAGCGGCTCTCGCAGGTCGTCGCGAACCTCGACGTCGCGCGGCGGGAGACAGGGCTCGGGCACGGGCCTCGGCCTCTCCATCGCGAAGGGCGTCGTGGAGGCTCACGGCGGCCGCATCTGGGTCGAGTCGCGCCCCGGTGAGGGCTCCACGTTCTTCTTCACGGTCCCTGCGGTCCCGGACGCCGCCGCCGACTAGGCTCTCGCCTGCGCCGCGCCGGCGCGCTCGAGGAGGATCGCCATGCCCGCCGTGAAGCTCATCGTCATGTACCCGCAGCCCACCGACGTCGCGACGTTCGAGCGCCTGTACCAGGAAGAGCACGTGCCGCTGGCGGTGAAGAAGCTCGAGGGGAAGACCCGGCTCGTCGCGACGAAGGTGCAGGCCTCGCCCGCCGGGAAGCCGGCGTTCCACCGCATCGCCGAGGTGCACTTTCCGTCGATGGAGGCGCTCCAGGCCTGCGCCGCGTCGGAGGGCGGCAAGGAGACGCTCGCGCACGCCGCGAAGATCTCGAGCGGCGGCCCGCCCGTCGTCCTCATCGCGGAGGAGCAGTCGTTCGATTTCTGACGAAGCGCGGCCTCGCGATCACTCCGCCCCGAACACGCGGCGGAAGATCGTGTCGACGTGCTTCAGGTGGTACTCGAGCGCGAAGCACGCGTCGATCTCGGCCTCGGAGAGGACCTTCCGCACGTCCGGGTCGCGCTTCAGCGCGGTCCGGAAGTCCACCTTCTCCTCCCAGACCTTCATCGCGTTGCGCTGCACCTGGACGTACCCCTCCTGGCGGGCGACGCCCTTCCCGACGAGCGCGAGCAGCACCCGCTGCGCCTCGTACAGGCCGCCGGTGAGCTCGAGGTTCTCCTTCATCCGCTCCGGGTACACGCGCAGGTTCTCGATCATCCCTGCGAAGCGCTGGAGCGCGAAGTCGAGCGCGATGGTCGCGTCCGGCCCGATCACCCGCTCGACCGA
>JBJMQK010000313.1:0-7429 GCA_045802735.1 Anaeromyxobacteraceae bacterium
CGGACGAGGCGGGCGTCGAAGGCGACGTCCTGACCGCCGACGGCGTGCGGTCGCTCGCGGCGCGCGTGCGGCGCCTGCCGGCCGCCTGCGGCGTCTCGGGCGCGGTCGTCCGCATCGAGGATGAGACCGAGCGCCGGCTCCTCGAGGCGCGGTTGCGGCTCGCCGAGCAGGACGAGGCGCTCGGCGCGCTCGCCGCGGACCTCGCGCACCAGGTGAACAACCCGCTCGCCTGCGTGGTATCGGGGCTCGCGTTCGTCGCCGCCGAGCACGCGCGGCTCTCGAATGCGCTGGCGGGGGACCTGCGGGAGGCGCAGGCTGCGCTCGAGGAGGCCCGCGCGGCGGCCCAGCGCGTGGGGCGCGTCGTCCGGTCCCTCGAGACGTTCGGCCGGCCCGCCGCGGCAGGTGGCCACTCGATCTTGGCGGCCGGATCGTGCGACAACGGCCGGCATGATCCGTGACGTCGTCGAGATCGACGAGGCGAAGTGCGATGGCTGTGGCGAGTGCATCCCCTCCTGCGCCGAGGGAGCGCTCTACCTCGAAGGCGGCAAGGTGAAGCTCAAGGCCGACGCGCTGTGCGACGGCCTCGGCGCCTGCCTCGGCGAGTGCCCGAAGGGCGCGCTGCGCGTCGCGAAGCGCGACGTGGCGGCGTTCGACGAGGGGGCGGTCCTCGCGCACCAGCTGAAGCGCATGGCGCTCACCGTCGCGCCGGAGCTTCGCCCCGTCGAGGCGGCGAACGCCTGTCCCGGCTCGCGCCCGCGCAGCTTCGCGGCCGCGGTGCCGCCCGCCGCTGCCTCGGCGCCGACGCCGGCGCCGGGCCGCGCGCGCCTCTCGATCGTGCACGACGCACCGGCGCCGGGCCCCGCCATCGTGCCGCAGGGCGGCTCGAAGCTCGGGCAGTGGCCGGTGCAGCTCCAGCTCGTCCCGCCCCACGCGCCGTTCCTGCGCGGCGCCGACCTCCTCGTCACGGCCGACTGCGTTCCGTTCGCCTACGCCGGCTTCCACGCCGAGTTCCTCGCCGGGCGCCGCGTGCTCGTCGGCTGCCCGAAGCTCGACGACGTCGCGGGGTACGCGGCGAAGCTCGAGGACATCTTCCGGCGCGCGGACCCGAAGAGCGTCACGGTCGTGAAGATGGAGGTCCCGTGCTGCGCCGGGATCGCGCAGGCGACGCGCCAGGCGCTCGCGCGCTCGGGCGCCGCAGCGCCGCTCGAGGTCGTGACCGTGGGTCTCGGCGGCACGGTCGTCGAGCGCGTCTCTTCGTAACGGCGCCGCTCAGCTCGCGAGGCCGAGGTTCCTCTCGACCTCGTGCCCCTGGCCCGGCGCAGACGGCGCGGTGTTCCGCTGCTCCGGCGGGAGCGCCGAGCGCGAGGCGCGGAGCCCGGCGTGGCGCGCGTACTCGTAGCGATCGAGCTCGAGGCCGGAGACCACGGCCTGGGCGAGGCGCGCCAGCTCGGCGTCCTCGGCGTCGGCGGCGTCGGCGGCGAGCCGCTCGGCCGCCATGCCCCGCTGCTGCAGCCCGCGGAGCCGCCGGACCGCGGCGGCTCGATCGCCCTCCAGCTGCGCGAGCCGGCGCTCCTCCTCGGCGAGGCGCCCGGCGTCGCGCGACAGCTCGGCGAGCGACCTGTAGTGCTCCTGGTCCCACGCGCGCGCGAGCCCCAGCGCGGCGTCGCGGACGCGGTCGTGGCGGCGGGCGACGTCGAGCAGCCACGCGACGGTGAGCGGGATGGCGAGCGCGACGAGGAAGAGCGCGATGCGCGCGTAGCCGAGGTCGACCGGGCCGTGCGGGCCCGGGCGCATCCCGGCGACGGCCCACGCCATCGCGACGGCGAGCGCGAGCGCGCCGCCCGCGCCGGCCGCGGCCCAGGCGCGGCGCCGGGGTTCGGGCTGCGCGTCGAACAGGTCGAGCGCGCGCCGCAGGCCGAGGTGCGCGAACAGGAAGAGGCTCGCGGACGCGCCGAGCGCGAAGAGGCTCCCGAACACGACGGCGAGCGGGTTCCGGTGCAGCTCACCGGCGAGATCGGCGGTGCGGATGCCGGCGGCCTCGAGGCTCGGCACGCCGAGCTGCCAGGTCTCGGCGACGAGCAGCGCGAGCCCGAAGGCGCGCAGCGCGAGGCCGACGGGCGGCGGCACCTGCGGGCGGCCCATCTGCTGCGCCTGCGCCTCGTCGGCCGGGTCGGCGACCTCCTTCCCCTGCGCCGCGGCCTCCACCTCGCGCGCGACCTCCTCGACGCGCTTGCGCTGCGCCTCGATGCGCGCCGCGAGCCGCGCCACGTCGGCCTGCGCGAGCTGGATCTCCGGCCCGAGCGCCGACGAGCCCTCCGCGCGCAGGAACGACTCGAGCCACGGCGCGCGCCGAGGCGCGGGCGCGGGGGCGGGCGAGGCCGCGACGGTGCCGTCCGGCTCGATCGTGATCTGGACCGGCAGGCGCGACGGCGGGACGGGCAGCGACGCGAGCTGCCGCGAGAGGCGGTGCTGCAGGTACTCGTCGGGCGGGATCCCGGCGCGCGCGGCGAGGCGCGCCTCGTACGCCGCGGCGAACGGGCTGCGGCGCGGTGCGCGCAGCGGCGGCTGGCGCGGGATGCGCGGCGCCGTGTGCGGCCGCGGCGCGCGCAGCTCCGCGAGCTTCGCCGCGAGCCACTGCAGAGGATTGATCCCGGACCCGTTCTCGGCGGGCGGGGCGTTGCGGTCGTCGTTGCGGGGCTTCAAAGCGAACCTCCCACGCTCAGGGGCCCCAGCGGGCCGACTCGGCCAGGGGAGCGTGCTTCGCCGAAGCTAGGTCGCGCGCCGGAGCGTCGCCACGGCATGGGAGGGTCGCCGCGGGGAGGTGCGCCAGCGCGTGCTACAACGATCGGACGATGCCGCTCGTGGACGCGCACGGCGCGCTCGATCTGCGCCTCTACCGGGCCCTGAACTTCGATGGGGGGCCGGCGCTCGACGGGGTGATGCGCGCGCTCTCCTCGCACCCGTTCGGCATCGGCTTCGGCCTCCTCCTCGCCGCGCTGCTCACGTGGCGCCTCCGCCGGGCCGCGATGCGCCCGCTCGCCGCGCTCGCCCTCGCGATCCTCGTCGCCGACTTCGCCGGGTCCCACCTGCTGCGGCCGCTCATCCCGCGGATGCGCCCGTGCTACGCGCTCGCACCGGGCACCTTTCGCTGGCTCGCGCCGGCCGCGAACGGGCCATCGCTGCCGAGCCTCCACGCATCCAACATGTTCGCGCTGGCGCTGGTCGCGACCCTCGGCTGGCCGAGGCTCGCCCCGCTCGCCTACGCGGTCGCGCTCGCAGTCTCGCTCTCGCGCGTGTACCTCGGCGTGCACTGGCCGAGCGACGTCGTCGCCGGGTGGCTCTGGGGGTCCTTCGCGGGAGCCGTCGCCTGGGCCGCGTCGCGGCCCCTCGCCGCGGCGCGAGCGCCGCGCTGACCGCGATCAGCGCGTGCGCGACGCCGCGCGCCCCGGGGCTGCGCGCTTTCCGGCGCGCCCCTTCGCGGTGCGTGCGCCAGCCGCGGTCCGCGGCGCCGGGGAGGCCGCGCCGCGCTTCTGCGCGGCGGCGGTCTTCTTCGCCGCGGCCCGGCGCTTCTTCGCGCTCGTTCCCGGGCGCGCCTTCTTCGGCTTCGCGGCGGCGCTGCCCGCTCGCTTCGGTCCAGCCGCTGCCTTCTTTCGCGCTGCGGGCTTCGGCGCCGCGCCCCGGGCGCGCTTCCCGGTGACGGCGCGGACGACGCGTTTCACGATGCGTGCGATACGCCGCACCGGCTTCGCGACGGCGACCGCGGCGTCCACCGCCGCGACCGCGCCCTCGGCGAGGGCGTTCGCGGCGAGCGTGGCGCCGTTCGCGGCGGGCCCAGGCGCAGGCCTCGCCGGCGGCGGCCGCCCCGTCTTGCACCAGGTGGCGAAGGCCTCCGAGTCCGCGAACATGGCGGCATAGGCCGACTCGGAGAGCCGGCTGAACGCGCGCGCCACGACCGCCTTCGGCGGGTACACGCGCTCGGCGTGCGTCACCACCTCGACCCGCGCGCCGGGGGGCGCGAGCTCCGCGACGAGCGAGCGCTTCACGCCGCCCGCCGAGAAGTGGAGCGCCGTGCGGTCGCCGACGTCGATCGCGTGCCGCGGCTCGCCCGAGCCGTGAATCCTGATGTGGTCGCCAGCCTTCATGGCCTCCCACCTCCTCGCGGCCGGGGATGTAGGACGGCTCCGCGCCGCGGGCAACGGTCACCCGCCTACCAGGAGTCAAACCCCGCGGCGCGCCCTCATCTCCGCGCGAATCGCTTCCTGCTCGGCGGGCCCGAGCGCGGCGCGCACGGCCGGGAAGATGACCTGCTCCTCGCGCGCGAGGTGCTCGGTGAAGTGCCGCGACAGGTCCTCGGCCGCTCGGCCGAGCGCCTCCGCGACGCGGGGGAGCGCCGCCGGATCGGCGCGCACCGCCTCGCAGGCGCCGAGCAGGCGCGACACGGCGTCGGCGTGCTCGCCGTGCTCGCGCCGCATGGCGGCGAGCTCGCGGTCGACGGCGGCGTCGCGGCCGGCGAGGCGCGGCAGGATCGAGCGCTCCTCGTCGTCGGCGTGGAGCGGGAGCGCCAGCTCGAAGTAGCGGTGAACCCCGTCCGCCGCGTCGCGCACCTCGCCGGGCGAGGCGCCGGGCGACGCGGCGAGACGCGCCGCGAGCGCGATGAAGGCGCGGATGCGAGCGTGGCAGTCGAGGAGCGCGTCGACGACGTCGCCGTGCGCGGAGGCTTTCACCGGGCCGAGCTGGATCATTCGACCGGTGGGAACGCGCGGCGGGACCGCGTCATGCCCGGCCCGTCGGGGCGGGCGGCCAGGCGATCGGCCGTGTGCCGGCCGAGCGAGCGAGTGCCACCTCAACCGCCCCGGAGCTGGCGGACGCAGTCGAGGAGGCCCTGCTTCGTGAACGGCTTGTCGACCACCGGCCGCCCCGACGCCTCGAGGAGCTGCTGCACCTCCGCCGAGAAGACGCCCCCCGTCATGAAGGCGAGACGGCGCGCCTGGTCGGGCGCCTCGCGGGCGAGCGCCGCGTGGAGCTGCACGCCGTTCATCTCCGGCATCATGACGTCGCACAGGATCGCGTCGAAGCGGGCGCCCTCCCGCACGAGCGCGAGCGCCGCGCTGCTCTCGTGCACCGTGCACACCTCGTGAGCGCTCCCGAGGACGCGCAGCACGGCATGGCAGACGCGCGCCTCGTCGTCCACGATGAGCACGCGCCCGCGCGACTCGGCGCCGTCGGGCGCGCTCGGGTGGGGCGCCGCGCGCAACGGCGCGCCGGAGGCGAGGACCACGCGGAAGCAGGCGCCCTTCCCGGGCGTGCTCTCCACCTCGAGCGCGCCGCCGTGGGCGCGCACGATGTTGTGGCAGATGGCGAGGCCGAGGCCCGTCCCCACGCCCTTCGGCTTCGTGGTGAAGAACGGGTCGAAGAGCCGCGGCAGGTGCTCCGGGGCGACGCCGCGGCCGGTGTCGCGGACCTCCACCGCGACCCCGCCCGCCGGGTGCGGCGCGGCGCGGACCGTGATGCAGTTCCCGGCGGCGTCGCCGTCGGGGATCGCCTGCGCCGCGTTGACGAGCAGGTTCACGAACACCTGCGCGAGCTTCCCCTCGTTGCCCCGCACCCAGCGCGCCTCGGGCGCGTACTCCTTCGCGAGGCGGGCGCGGTGCCGGATCTCGTTGCCCGCCATGCTGCACGCCGCGTCGAGCGTGGCGAAGACGTCCACCGCCCCGAGGGCGTCGTCGTCGCCGCGCGAGAAGGTCTTGAGGTCGCGGACGATGTCGCGCACCCGCTCGATCCCCTGCCGCGCCTCGCGCAGGGCCGCGGCGATCTCCTGGGCCTCCGCCGGGTCGCCGCCGGCGAGGAGCGGCGCGAGCGACTCCGTGACGAAGCTCACGTTCGCGAGCGCGTAGGAGACCGGGTTATTGATCTCGTGCGCGATCCCCGCGGCGAGGGTGCCGAGGGAGCTCATGCGGTCGGCGACCGCGAGCCGCGCCTCGAGCCGGCGGCGGTCCGTGACGTCGCGGCCGAAGGCGAGCACCGCCGGCGCGCCGTCGAAGGCGACCGAGACCCCGCGAAACTCGATGCACAGCACCGGTCCGCCGGGCCGCGCCACGCTCAGCTCCTCGGCGGTCGAGTTCCCGGCGGCCTCCCGCGTGGCGGCGCGCGCGAGCAGCGCGGTGGCCCGGGCGTGCGCGTCGGGGTGCACGAAGTCGAGGACCGGCCGCCCCACGATGTCGCCGCGCGAGGCGAGCCCGAGGAGCGCCAGCACGGCGGCGTTGGCGTAGGCGATGCGCCCGCCCGTCACCACGAGGACGAGATCGGGGGAGCCCTCGATCACCGCGCGGAAGCTCTCCTCCGACCGGCGCAGGGCCTCCTCCGCCGTCTTCTGGTTCGTGACGTCGCGCGTGTGCAGGACCACGGCGGCGATCGCGGGGTCGGCGAGGCGGTTCACGCGGACGCTCTCGAGCCAGCGCCACCCGCCGGCCCCGTGGGCGTGCCGCGCCACGGCGCGGATGGCGACGCCGGGCGCCTCGAGCGCCGCCCGGCGCGCCGCGGCGATGTAGGGACGATCGTCGGGGTGCACGAGGTCGAGCCCCTGCCGCCCGACGAGCGCCTCCGGCTCGGACCCCAAGATCGTCCGCGTGGACGCGCTCGCGAAGAGGACCGTCCCGTCGGCCGACAGGAGCTGGAGGCCGTCGGCGCTGTTCTCGACGAGCTCGCGGAAGCGGCGCTCGTTGGCGCGCAGCGCGTCGATGGCGCGGAGGTCCTCGGTGACGTCCCGCACCGTCGCGAGCCGCACCGGGCGGCCGTCCAGCACGAAGTCGTGGGTCCGGATCTCGACGTCGAAGAGCGTCCCGTCGCGCCTGCGGTGGCGCCAGGTGCCGCGCGAGCCGTCCTCGTCGCGCGGCGGCTGCCGGAGCTGGCCGAGGACACGCGGGGCGTCCTCGGGCGGTCGGATGTCGAGGATGGTCATCGCGAGGAACTCCTCGCGCGTGTAGCCGTACGAGCGCAGCGCCGCGTCGTTCACCGACACGAACCGGAGCGTCTCCCGATCGTGGACCCATTTCGGGACGGAGCTGTGATCGAACAGGGCGCGGAGGAGCTCCCTGTCCGCAGGCGTTTCCATCTGTCGCGCAGAGTAGCGCGCCGCGCCCGGCGCTCAAAGGTGGGGACCACCGGTGCGGATGGGCGCGCCCTCCCCACATGCGGCGCGGCGCGCCGTCAGCTCCGGTAGTCGGCGTTCTCGGTGATGTACTCGTGGCTGCGATCGGCGCCGATGACCTCCGCCGCTGCGCTTCCGGCGCCGAGGTCGACCTCGAGCTCGACCGAGCGCTCGTGCGGCGGGTGAGCGATCGGCGGCTTGAAGGTGAGGCCGTCGGCGGGTGGGCGGCTCGCGTACAGCTCGGCGGCGCGGAGGTGCGCCACGAGCCGCTCCTCCCGGCCC
>JBJMQK010000326.1:0-4791 GCA_045802735.1 Anaeromyxobacteraceae bacterium
GGCTTCGCGTTCGCGGATCTGCTACCTCTACGTGGATGAACGCCACCCCGCAGACGCTCGCCGCCCCCGACGCCGAGGAGGCGCCGCTCGCGGCGCTGCTGCCGCAGGGCGGCGCCCGCCTCGCCGCGGACGCGATCCTCGACCGCTTCGTCGGCTGGGTCGCCTCCACCGGGCTCGAGCTGTACCCGGCGCAGGAGGAGGCGCTGCTCGCGCTGCTCGACGAGAAGCACCTCGTGCTCGCGACGCCCACCGGGTCGGGGAAGTCGCTCGTCGCGACGTTCCTCCACTTCAAGGCGATGGCCGAGGGCCGGCGCTCCATCTACACCTGCCCGATCAAGGCGCTCGTGAACGAGAAGTTCTTCGCGCTGTGCCGCCTCTTCGGCGCGGAGAACGTGGGGATGGCGACGGGCGACGCGGGCATCAACAAGGACGCCCCCATCCTCTGCTGCACCGCCGAGATCCTCGCCAACATGGCGCTCCGCGAGGCGAAGCCGCGCGCCGACGCCATCATCATGGATGAGTTCCACTACTACGGCGATCGCGACCGCGGCCTCGCCTGGCAGGTGCCGCTGCTCCTCCTCGAGGACGCGACCTTCCTCCTCATGTCGGCGACGCTCGGCGAGGTCTCCGCCATCGCCGAGGGCATCCGGACGCTCACCGGCCGGGACGTCGCCGACGTGCGCAGCGCCACGCGCCCGGTGCCGCTCGAGTTCGAGTACCGCGAGACGCCGCTCCACGAGACCATCGAGGAGCTCGTCGCTGCGAACAAGGCGCCCATCTACCTCGTGAACTTCACGCAGAAGGCGGCCGCGGAGCAGGCGCAGAACCTCATGTCCGCGAAGTTCTCGTCGAAGGAGGAGAAGGAGAAGATCCGCCTCGCGCTGGAGGGCGTGCGCTTCGACACGCCGTACGGCAAGGAGGTCGCGCGGTTCCTGCGGCACGGCGTCGGGCTCCACCACGCGGGGCTGTTGCCGCGCTACCGGCTCCTCGTCGAGAAGCTGGCGCAGGGCGGGCTCCTCAAGGTCGTCTCCGGCACCGACACGCTCGGCATGGGCGTGAACATTCCCATCCGCACGGTGCTCTTCACCCAGCTCTGCAAGTTCGACGGGCAGAAGGTGGTCATCCTGTCGGCGCGCGACTTTCACCAGATCTCCGGGCGCGCCGGCCGCAAGGGCTTCGACGATCGCGGCTACGTCGTCGCGCAGGCGCCCGAGCACGTCGTCGAGAACAAGCGCCTCGCCGGGAAGGCCGCCGGCGGCAAGAAGGTGGTGAAGAAGCAGCCGCCGCAGAAGGGCTACGTCCACTTCGACCGCACGACGTTCGAGCGCCTGCAGACGAAGCAGCCGGAGCCGCTCACCTCGCGCTTCGAGGTGTCGTTCGGGCTCTTGCTCGCGCTGCTCCAGAGCGAGACGAAGCAGCGCGGGGGAGGCTACGGCCGCCTCATCGAGATGATCGGGCGGGCGCACGAGACGCCCGTGGGGAAGTCGCGCCTGCGCCAGGCCGCGGCGCAGCGCTTCCGGACGCTGCGCAGCGCCGGGCTCGTCGAGCTGCGCGGGATCGAGGGCTACCGCGGCCGCCACGTCCGGCCCGCGGCGGGCCTGCAGCGCGACTTCTCGCTGCACCACACGCTCGCGCTGTGGCTCCTCGACACGCTGCCCAGGGTGCCCATCGAGCGCGAGAGCTATGCGCTCGACGTCCTCACGCTCGTGGAGTCGATCCTCGAGAACCCGGACGTCGTGCTCTGGAAGCAGCTCGACCGCGCGCGCGGGCAGGCCGTCGCCGAGATGAAGGCGAAGGGCATGGAGTACGACGAGCGCATGGCGGAGCTGGAGAAGGTCGAGCACCCGAAGCCGCTCGCCGACTTCGTCTACGCGACGTTCAACGACTTCGCGGCGCTCCACCCCTGGGTCGGGCACGAGAACATCCGGCCGAAGTCGGTCGCGCGCGACATGGTCGAGCGCTACGCGACGTTCAACGACTACGTCGGCGAGTACGAGCTGCAGCGGTCGGAGGGCGTGCTCCTCCGCTACCTCGCCGACGCCTACAAGACGCTCGTGCAGACCGTGCCCGAGAGCTACCGCGACGAGCGGGTCGACGACGTCATCGCGTTCCTGCGCGCGACGGTGCGCGGCGCCGACGCCTCGCTCCTCGACGAGTGGGAGCGACTGCGCGACCCGGCCTTCCGCGCCGCGGCGATCGATCCGCGGGCCGCGCTCGCGGCGCTGCCGCCCCCGCCGCCGCCGCGCGCCGACGCCGATCCGCGCGCGTTCGCCGCGCGGGTCCGGAACGAGCTGCACCGGCTCCTGCGCGCGCTCGCGCTGAAGCGATGGGACGACGCGCGCGCGGCGATCTTCGACCCCGCCGGCGCGTGGACGGCGGCGCGCCTCGAGGCGGAGCTCGCGCCGTACTTCGCCGAGCACGCCGCCATCGACCTCCGCCCCGCGGCCCGGCTCCCGCACAACACCTTCCTCGAGAAGAGCGGGCCGGCGACGTACGCGGCGCGCCAGCGGATCGTGGATCCGCAGGGCGAGGTGGACTGGGTGATCGAGTGCACGATGGACCTCGCCGCGGAGCGGCCCGACGACGCGCCGCTCATCGAGCTCGCGCGCGTGGGGACGTGAGCGCCCTTCGACTCCGTAGCGACGCCGGAGGCGGCGCGGAGTCGAAGGACCGCACCGGTGTCGTCCACTGTGCGCGAACTCCTTCCGCGCGCCAGCCGAGCGCCGCGTCGTAAGCTCGCCCGCACGACCGCGGCGCCGCGCCGCGACGGAGGGTCACACATGCGCAAGCTGCTCGTCGTCGCGATCGCGTTGCTCGGCCTCGCCGCACCGCTCGCCGCCCGCGCCGGCGCGGTGGTGGAGGTCTCGGGCGGGCTCGGCTCCCAGCTCCAGCCGAGCGTGGAGCGTGCGCCGACGAACCTCATGGTCGCGCCGGGGTGGGGCTTCGCCGGGATCCTGAAGCTCGAGGTCGGGCTCGCCGCGGCGCTCGCGGACGTCCGCGGCGCGCGCACCGAGCTCGAGGTGCGGCCGATGGCCGTCCTCTCCATCCCGCTCTTCCCGCTGTACGCCCGCGGCATCCTGGCCGTGCAGAACCTCGTGAACGGCCCGGCAACCGTCGCCTACGGCGGGGCGCTCGGGCTCTCGTTCGGGATTCCCATGACCGGGCTCGGGCTCTTCGTGGAAGCCGGCGTGCTGCCGCGCAACGTGAAGGTCGACGCCGCTGGCGCGCCGGTGTTCGGCGTCGCGCCCGCCGGCGCGCGCGAGGAGTTCCGCTGGTTCGCCGAGGGCCGCGCCGGCGCGTCCTACGACTTCTGACGCCTGCGCGGCGCCGACGCCCCGCCGCGGCCCGCGAACCGCTGCAGCTCCTTCCCGCTGCGCGCGTCCCAGAGCGACACCGCGATGGCCCCGCGCTCCTCGGCGATGCGCAGCGTCGGGAGGCTGCCGTCGGGCGGGCTCGCCGCGTCGTAGCAGCGCTCGCTCCACGTCCCGAGGTTCACGTAGAGGCGCTCGGGCCGGCGGCGCGTCGCCTCGAGCACCGCCCAGTCGAGCACGTGCGTGTGGCCGAGCACGAGCAGGTCCGGCTGCGGCGCGCCGTGGGCGAGCCGCCGCTTCCCCTCGAGGGCGCGCAGCGCGGTGCGCCCGGCGCGCTGCCAGAGCGCCTCCTCCTCCTTCACGCGGCGTCGCACCACCTCCGCGCTGAGCGCGCGCCGGACCCACGCGAGCGGCCGCGCCACCACGCCGTTGTCCGCGAGCAGCCGCACCAGGGCGAGGAAGAGGCGGCGGAACGCGCGCGGCTCGAGCCAGCGCTGCAGCACCGGGATCACCGCCTCCTCCGGCCGGAGCGCCACGATCCGGTCGGCGTCCATCCGCACGTTCGGCCTCTCCCCGTGGGCGAGGAGGTACGGGATCACCGCCTGGTGCATCACCTGCGTCACGATCTCGCCGTCGCTCCCGGGCTTCGCGTTCCCCGGATCGAACGCGTGGCCGTGCTGCAGCACGACGGTCCGCCCCGCGACCTCGCGCACCGGCGACAGCTCGAGGCGCGCGCGCGGGAGCCCCGCCGCCGGAAGCGCCTCCGGCGCGCGGCGCGCGGCGAGGTGGTGGTCGTGGTTTCCGGGGACGACGGTCAGGGTGCCGCGCTCGGACGCGACCGCGAGCGCCTCGAGGCCGCGGGGGTTCGACCGCCGCACCGCGGAGAGCAGCGCCTCGAGGGCGCGCGGCGGCGCGCTGCGCAGCGGGAGCTGCATCGTCTTCTCGAAGCGGGCGAGGCCGCGCGCGGGCGGCGTCATCGAGGTGAGATCGAAGCTGTCGCCGAGGAGCACGAGCTCGGCGCGCTCGTCCGCGACCCGGTGGCACAGCTCGGCGAGCGCCTTCCCCTGGAGGTCGTCGTGGAAGAGGCGCGACCCGTCGTCCTCGTCGAGGTGCAGATCGGACACGACGTAGATCGTCACGGAACGTCACCTAACTGCGCCCGCCCGGCGGAGAGCGCACCGCGCGGGGGGTGGTGCGCCTGCCCGCCGCGATCGCAGCCCCGCGTGCCCGGTCGCGCGGCGATGCCCATCGTCCCGGGCGATGACCGAGATGCTGGGGTGGGCGAGCTCCTTCATCCTCGTCCTGACGATCGCGAAGCAGGTGCTGAAGCAGTGGCGCGAGGACCAGAGCGCCGGCGTGTCGAGGTGGCTGTTCGTCGGCCAGATGGCCGCCTCGCTCGGCTTCACGATCTACAGCTGGCTCGTCGGGAACTGGGTCTTCGTCGTGACGAACGCGCTCATGCTCTTGAACGCGCTGCTCG
>JBJMQK010000347.1:0-3327 GCA_045802735.1 Anaeromyxobacteraceae bacterium
GCCGCGGATGTCGTACTCGCGGAAGATCGTCGGGGAGATCGCGGTCGGCATGTGGGTCTCGGCGCCCTCTTCCTCGGGTGAGCTACGTCCTCTAGTCAGAGCACCTCTTGGCGACCGCGCCGCCCCAGCTCCTCGACGGCCTTGCGGACGTCCTGCGCGCGATCCTTGCGGCACACCAGCACCGCGTCGCCGGCGTCCACCACGATGACGTCGTCGAGCCCGATCACCGCCACCGGCCGCCCGCCCGCGGCGAGCACGACGTTGTCCTTGCCGTCGAAGACGAGCGCCTCGCCCTCGACGACGTTGCCCTGGCGGTCGCGCTCGCGCACCTCGGGCAGCGCCGCGAAGCTGCCGACGTCGCTCCAGCCGAACTCCGCCGGGACGACGGCGATGCGGTCGCTCTTCTCCATGACGCCGTAGTCGATCGAGACCGAGGGGCAGGCGGGGAAGGCGCGGGCGAGCGCCTTCGCGTACCCGGGCGTGCCCATCGCGGAACCGATCTCGCCGAGCCGCTTCGCGAGCTCCGGCATGGCCCGCCGGATCTCCTCCAGGATGACGTCCGCGCGGAACGCGAAGATGCCGCTGTTCCAGAGGTAGTCGCCCGACGCGAGGTAGCGCGCCGCGGTCGCCTGGTCCGGCTTCTCGACGAACCGCTCCACCGCGAGCGGCGCGAGGCCCTTGCGCGCCTTCTTCGCGAGCGCGAGCGGCGCGCCGACGTGCAGGTAGCCGTAGCCCGTCTCGGGCCGGGTGGGGCGGATGCCGACGGTGGCGATGCGCCCCTCGGCGGCGACCCGCGCCGCCGCACCGAGCGCGGCGCGGAACGCCGCCGGGCGGCCGATGTGGTGATCGGCGGGGAGCATCACCATCACGCCGGCCGGGTCCTTCTCGGCGACGTGGAGCGCCGCGAGCCCGACGCAGGGCGCGGTGTTGCGGGCGCACGGCTCGACGAGCACGTTCCGCCTCGGCAGCTCGGGCAGGAGGCGCCGCGCCGCGCGCGCGTGCACCGGGCCGCAGACGACGAGCACGTCGCGCAGGTCGGCGAGCGGCGGCAGGCGATCGACCGTCGCGCGGAGGAGCGGGGTGTCGCCGGCGAGCGCGAGGAACTGCTTCGGGCGCGCCTTGCGCGAGAGCGGCCAGAAGCGCGTCCCGGAGCCGCCCGCCATCACCACCGGGTGGACGTTCACGCGGCGCTCCACACCGCGAGGAGCTTGTCGAGGACGCGCGCCGTCGCCCCCCACACCGTCGCCTGCGGCAGGTCGAAGAAGTGGATGGCGATGCGCTCGCCGTACGCGACGTGATCCTCGGTGCGGTGGACGCCGGGCGCGGCGAGCGCGGTGAGGGGCACGATCAGGATCTCCTCCACCTCACGCGGGTGGGCGACGTACGGGTAAGGATATGGCACCACGCCGACCCAGGGCGTCAAGCGAAACGCCGAGACCAGCACGAGCGTCTCGTCGAGGCGCCCGAGCACGTCCACGCGCGCGGGATCGAGCGCGATCTCCTCGTGCGCCTCGCGCAGCGCGGCGGCGCGCGCCTCCTCGCCCTCCTCGACGCGCCCGCCGGGGAAGCTCACCTGGCCCGCGTGGTGGCGCAGGTCGTCCCGTCGCCGCGTGAGGAGGACGTGGGCGGCGCCGTCCTTCTCGAGGAGCGGCACGAGCACCGCGGCGCGGCGCAGCCCACCCTCGGGGAGGCGCTCCGGCGCGAGGGTCTCGAACGGGAAGTCCTCGCGCTGCCGCGTCGCGAGCGCCGTCCGCAGGCGCTCGAAGGTCATCGCACCGCCGCCGCCGGCGCGTGCGGAGGCGCCGGGGCGTCGTCGCTCGACGGGAGGACGCCCTTCCACAGCAGGACCGCGATGAGGATCCCGGCGGCCACGCGCCACGCGACGAACACGTAGGTCGTGCGCGTGCGCAGGTAGCGCAGGAGCCAGCCGATGACGAAGAACCCGGCGACGAGCGACACGGCGGTGCCCACCGCCGTCGCGAGCGCCCAGCCCGCCTCGCCGCGGAGCGCCGGCAGCACCTTGCGCAGCTTGTAGAGCCCCGCGCCGAGCGTGATGGGCACCGACAGGAGGAAGCTGAAGCGCGCCGCGTCCTCGCGCCGCAGCCCGAGCGCCATCCCGGTGGTGATCGTCGCGCCGGAGCGCGAGGTGCCCGGCACGAGCGCGAGCGCCTGGCCCGCGCCGATGGCGAGCGCGTCGCCGAGCGCGACGTCCTCGATCGTGCGGCGGTGCCGGGCGAAGCGCTCCGCCGCGAGGAGGATGAGCCCCCAGCCCACGAGCGAGAAGGCGATGGTGAGGTTCCCGAGCGCCTCGATGCGACGCTCGAGGAGCTTCCCGAGCACCGCCGCCGGGAGCGTGCCGAGCACGATGAGCCAGGCGAGGCGCGCCTCCGCCGTCGCGAGCGGCTTCCCGCGCGCGAGCCCGCCGAGGGCGGCGCTGGCGAGGCGCCACAGCTCGGCGCGGAAGTAGAGGATCACCGCGAGCGTGGTCCCGGTCTGGATGATCGCGACGAAGGCGCGGAACCGATCGTCGGAGAGGCGCTGGCCGAGGAGCTCGCCGAAGACGAGCAGGTGCGCGGTGGAGGACACGGGGAGGAACTCGGTGAGCGCCTGGACGAGACCCAGCACCACCGCGACGAGGAAGCTCATGGCGGCGGCATCTTAACGATGAAATTCGACCACGCGAGCAAAGCGAGCGCGCCGGGGCGCCTGCGCGAAAGCGGCGAAGCCGCGCGCGCGGGCGCACGGGCCCCGGCGAGCAGGGTGGGCCCGCGGCGAGCTCCGCTCGACGGGGCGGGGCGCAGCCCCGTTTCAATGACCGGCGACCGCCCCCGCCAGCGCAGCCGCGAACGGGTCATCCGGCGCGGCGGCGACGCACACATCGCGCGCGTCGAGCACGCCGCAGCGCACGCCGGGCCGGCGCCCGAGCTCCATCGCCCGGGAGGGCTGGACGAGGTAGAGGGTATCCGCAGCGAGCCTCGCCTCCTCCACCTCCCGCTCGACGGCACGGCACGGCGGGGCGAAGTGGTCGTGCGCGCCGCGCGCGACGTAGCCGCTGTTCACCGTCAGGCCGAGGCGGTACGCCTCGAGCGCGGGCGCGCGCCAGGCGTCCGGATCCCACCCGCGCCCGGTGCACTCCGGGCCGCCGCCGACGACGAGCGCCGGCGCGAGCGCGAGGTGCCGGTAGCGCCCGCGCGCGAGGCTCCAGCGCGCGTCGCGGAAGCCGAGCTTCGCCTGCGCGAACTGCTGCGACGCCGCCGCCCGCGGCGCGAGCTCCGCGACCTGCAGCGCGAGCGCCGCGGCGAGCACCGCCGTCGCGACCCAGGGCCA
>JBJMQK010000376.1:0-5196 GCA_045802735.1 Anaeromyxobacteraceae bacterium
GCGCGCGGCGAGCAGCGCCGGGACGCCGCGAAAGTAGGCGTGCCGCACGCCGCCGAGCTCCACCGCGTCGAACCCGAGGAGCCCGTGCGCGAGCACGACCGGGTGGCGGAGCCGCGGCGGAGCGCGGCGCGGGCCGGGGCGGCGGCGCCGGAAGCGCAGCAGCAGCGCGACGGCCGCGAGCGATGCCGCGGCGAGGAGCGCGACGACGGCGGCGGCGGCGAGGCCCTCGGTCATGTGCGCGGCTTGCGCTCTCCCTGCGACCTGCGGCGACGCGGCGGCGCCCCGCCGAGCATAGCGCACGCCCCCTCGCCGGTCAGCCGGGCGCCCCTGCGCCGCCTGCCGGGGAGGGCCCCTCGCCGCCGCTCCGCAACACGGACGCCGCCTGGGGAGCGGGCGGAGGTGCAATCACCCACCGTGAAGGATCGCGGGGCGTTGCCGCCGCGCCCCGCGCGGCGAAACGTTGGGTGAACGGGGCGCTTCGGCCCCGAGGGGGAGTCATGACCAGGAAGAGCCTCGTCGCAGTCCTGCTCGCCGCGCTCACCGGCGCGCCCGCCGCGGCGCGCGCCGACGCCGCGCCGCCGCCGGATCTGTCGCTCACCGACGGTGATCTCGCGGCGCCGCTCGCCCAGATCGCGGGGACGAGCGACTCCGGGACGGGCACGATCTTCACGAGCGCGCTCTACGGCGGCCTCGCCGGCGCGCTGGTCGGCGGGGCCGTCGGCCTCATCGAGAACGGGAACTACGGGCGCGACATCGCGATCGGCGCCGGCGCCGGCGTCCTCATCGGCGCCGCGCTCGGCGCGGCGAACGCCTTCCACGACACGCGCGCGTTCCCGGCCACGGACGGCCTCAACACGACCGAGAAATACCCCGTCATCCAGGGCCGCACGATGGGGCTCGGCGGCAAGTTCTAGGCGCCGCAGGGGGAGGCGGCGTGGGGTGCCGCGCCGCCTCCTTCACATGAGGTCGGCCCGCAGCGCGGTGAAGGTCGCGGCGTCGGTGCGGGCGAGGAGCTTCCGCCCGTCCTTGAGCGTGCCGACGAAGACCACGTCGCGCCCGCGGCCGCCGAGGAGCGCCCCGGTGAAGAGGCCCAGTGGCCCGGCGAGGAGCGCGCCCGCGGCGCCCCAGCCGACGGCGCCGCCGACCTTCACCGCGTTGTGCTGTGCGGCGACCTCGACGGATTCGAAGAACTCGCGCACCTTCATGCGGTGCGCGGGCGACGGCTTCTCCTTCGGCCGGAGCGTGATGCGCCCGGCGGCGTAGGTGCCGTCACCCGTGAAGTCGCCCGCGAGAACCTTGATCTTGCCCATGCCGCGTGGGCGTCATCGTAGGACGCGCAGGGCCGCCGTGACCACGGCGAAGTGACAGGCCGCCGCCGCGACCACGAGCAGGTGGAAGATCTCGTGGAACCCGAAGACGGTGGGGAAGGGGTCGGGGCGCCGGCGGGCGTACACCACGGCGCCGACGGTGTACATGAGGCCGCCCGCCATGAGCAGCGCGAGCCCTCCGGCGCCGAGCGCACGCCCGAGTGCGGGCAGCACCGGGACGACCACCCACCCCAGGAGGACGTAGAGCGTCGCCATGAGCGGCTTCGGTGCCGTGACCCAGGCCAGAGACACCAGCACGCCCGCCGCGGCACCACCCCAGATGATCGCGAGCGTCACCCGCCCGAGGCGCTCCGGGAGGAGGAGGCAGAGCGGTGTGTACGTGCCGGCGATGAGGAAGAAGATGGCCGAGTGGTCGAGCCGCCAGAGGATGCGGCGTGCGCGGTGCGACCACACCGGGCGGTGATAGAGGGCGCTCACGGCGAAGAGCCCAAAAAGGGTCCCCCCGTACGTGAGGGCGGCGCTCCGCGCGTGAGCCGTCCGGGCTACCGTCGAGAGCACCGCCCATCCCACGAGCGCGACGTACGCGGCGATCTCGTGCGAGACGCCGCGGAGGAGGGGCTTCGTCGGGACTGCGGCGCTGCTGAGCGGCAAGTGTCCTCCTGAGAGCTGACACCCCAGTGATCGCGCCCGCGTGTCACGCGCGCGTCACCGCGCACGGTCCGCTGCGGGGGGTGACCCCGCGGGCGACGGAGGTGAGACACCGGGCCGCGGGTCGTCGGGGTGCGCCGTTCCGCCGCGACCATTGGCTTGCTGGCCCGCACAGGGCAGATGGGCTAGTGACACGGCACCTCTCGAGGAGGAGCCCCACGATGCACGACCCCATCCAGCAGCGGTGCGAAGAGGCGGGCCCGAACCTCACCTGGCTGCGCGAGAACGTCCCCGCCGCGTTCGCGGGCACGCTGCGCGAGGACGACGACGCCATCGCCAGCCTCGCGACGAACCTGCGCCGGCTCGTGCGCGACCGGCAGCTCGTCGTCGCCGACCGGGAGAAGGAGCTCATCCTCGCGCGCCTCGACGCGCCCGGCTCGATCTTCGAGACCCTGCGCCGGCTCCGCGATCGCGAGATCTCGCGCGCCGAGATCTTCCACTCGCTCGGGCCCGTGCCGGGGCTCGAGCAGGCGCTCGAGATCCAGCGCTACGTGTTCGACCCCAAGGACGATGCGCTCGTCGGCCAGGCGGGCGAGCCGGCGATCCCCGCGCGCGTGGGGCGCGCCCTCGACGCCGCGCTCGCCGCCGCGGGCGCGGTCATCGACCCGGTGGAGCGCACGGAGCTCCTGCGGATCCTCTGGATCAACGACAAGCGCTGGGTGGAGCTGACGCCGCCGGGCCAGCTCGCGACCTTCGTGAAGCTCTTCCACCAGGGGCGGACGAACTCCGGGTTCTTCATCGACGTGCAGCCGCCCGACGAGAGCCCGTCGCTCCCGGGCGAGGTGCACGTCCTCTTCGCCGTCGAGAGCCCGCCGGGGCGCGACCACCTCACGCAGGTGATGGAGGTGTTCAACCGCCTGAACCTCGGCGTCCGCCACTCGCTCACCCTCACCATCGGGACCGGCACGCAGCCCTTCTTCCTCGGCAGCTTCCACGTCGCGCACCGCGGCGGGCGCGCCTTCGAGAAGGACTCGGAGCTGTTCCGGCGGCTGCGGCGGCAGCTCTACAACACGCAGATCCTCGCCACCGAGTCGCCCGCGTACCGCGACTTCGTCCTCACCGGCGTCATGACCGGCGAGGAGGCGGCGCTCGTGAACGCGCTCATCGGCTTCTGCCACACGACGTGCGCGCATAACCAGCCGCACCGCTACACGTTCGAGGACGTGGTGCGCGCGTTCCACTCGAACGCCGAGATCGCGCTCCGCCTGGTGCGCCTGTTCGAGCTGCGCTTCGATCCCCAGGTGCAGGATCGCGCCGCGGCGTACGGGAAGGAGCTCGAGGCGGTCCAGGAGGAGCTCGCGTCGTACAACACCGGCCACCGCATGCTCGACGAGTTCCGGCGGTCGGTGTTCCGCACCGCGCTCGTCTTCGTGCGCCGCACGCTCAAGACGAACTACTTCGTGCCGGAGAAGCACGCGCTCGCGTTCCGCCTCGACCCCGCGTACCTCGAGGACCTCGGGGCCGAGTTCACGGCCGACCTGCCGCCGGAGCGGCCGTTCCGCGTCACCTTCTTCTACGGGCGGAACGGGCTCGGCTACCACATCGGCTTCGCCGACATCGCGCGCGGCGGCTGGCGGACGATCTTCACCCGCTCGCGCGACGACTACGTCACGGTGGCGAACACCATCTTCCGCGAGAACTACGTCCTCGCCCACACCCAGCACCTCAAGAACAAGGACATCTACGAGGGCGGCTCGAAGCTCGTGTGCGTGCTGCACGCGCCGGAGGCCGCGACCCGCCAGCAGCTCGACCGCCGCCTGCACAAGCTGCAGCGCGGGTTCGCGAACGCGTTCCTCGACATCTTCGTCACGACCGACGGCAAGCCGCGCGACCCGCGCGTCGTCGACTACTACGGCGAGGACGAGCCCATCGAGCTCGGCCCCGACGAGAACATGCACGACGAGATGATCGAGGAGATCGCCGCGCTCTCCGTCCGGCGCGGCTACGTGCTCGGCTCGGGCATCATGTCGAGCAAGCGCGTCGGCATCAACCACAAGGAGTACGGGGTCACCTCGCTCGGCGTCGTCACCTTCGCCGAGATCGCGATGCGCGAGCAGGGGGTGGACCTGCGCAAGGACCGCTTCTCGGTGAAGCTCACCGGCGGCCCGAACGGCGACGTGGCGGGGAACGGGCTCAGGCTCCTCCTCGCGCGCTGCCCGGGCGTCGAGATCCGGCTCATCGTGGACGGCACCGGCGTGCTCTTCGATCCGAAGGGGCTCGACCACGGCGCGCTCGGCGACATCGTGCTCCGCGCCGACGCCGACGGCTTCGACCCGGCGCGCCTCTCGCCGGGCGGGTTCGCGCTCTACCGCAACGTGAAGCGCCGCGACGGCCTGCGCGAGCTGCACCGGCGGGTCGAGATGACGCAGGCCGGGCCGCGCGAGGACTGGGTCACGCTCGACGAGTTCTACAAGGAGTACAACGACCTCGTCTTCACGGTGGACGCCGACCTCTTCATCCCCGCGGGCGGCCGCCCCGAGACGATCGACGACGGGAACTGGAGCCGCTTCCGGAACGCGGCCGGCGCGCCGAGCGCGCGCGTCATCGTCGAGGGCGCGAACTCGTTCATCACGCCGGCGGCGCGCAAGCGCCTGCAGGAGGCCGGCGTCGTGCTCCTGCGGGACGCCTCCGCGAACAAGTGCGGCGTCATCTCGTCGTCCTACGAGATCATCGCGAACCTCCTCTTCAGCGAGGACGAGTTCCTGGCGCGCAAGGCCGAGTACGTCGCGGACGTGCTCGCCATCCTCGAGCGGCGCGCCGCCGACGAGGCGAACCTCATCTTCCGGCGACACCGCGAGGAGGGGGGGAAGCGCAGCTTCACCGAGATCTCGAACGCGTTGAGCGTCGAGATCAACGCGCACAAGGCCGAGCTGTTCGCGTTCTTCCGCGCGAACCCCGAGCTGTGGTCGAGGCCGCAGTACCGGAAGGCGCTGCTCGCGCACCTGCCGCGCATGATCGGCGCGAAGCCCGACCTCGCGGCGCGCATCGAGCGGCTGCCCTCGAAGTACCGCTCGGCGATCCTCGCCGCCGAGATCGGGACGGCCATGGTCTACCGCCGCCGCCTCGAGCCCGACTTCGCGTCTGCGCTCGAGGGCTACGTGACCCAGGTGTACGCCGCCGCGTGATCGTGCAGGCGCCTGCCGGGCGTGCACCGCGACCG
>JBJMQK010000377.1:0-2825 GCA_045802735.1 Anaeromyxobacteraceae bacterium
CGCAGCCGGCGACGAGGTCGCCGGCTGCGCAGGCGCGCGCGCCGCGCAGGCTCCGGTGCGCTGGGGCTTCCTCGATAACTGTCCTTACGGAGACAACGCGACGGCGCGCGAGTGCGGCGTCGAGGAGCAGGAGGCGCCACCCGAGGTGGTCGCCGTCGCGCCGCCGCCTGCGCCCGTCGAGGCCGCGCCGGTCGTCGCGGCCGCGCCCGTGGAGCCGCCCGCGCCTCCTCCGCCCGTCGTCGAGCCCGAGCCGATCCGCGAGGCCGCCCCGCCGCCGCCGCGGCCCACGCCGCGCGTCGTCGTCACCGAGAAGAAGTTCGAGCTGAAGGACGTCGTGTACTTCGACACCGGCAAGGCCACGATCCAGCCGCGCTCGCACAGCCTGCTCGACGAGGTGGCCGCCGCCATCAAGGAGCACCCGGAGGTGAAGCGCCTCGTCGTCGAGGGGCACACCGACAGCAAGGGCGACCGCGCCTTCAACACGAAGCTCTCGCAGGAGCGCGCCGCGGCGGTCTCGAGGTACCTCGTGGAGCACGGCATCGATCGCCAGCGCCTCGCGGCGAAGGGGTACGGTCCCACGCGCCCGGTGTCGGACAACAAGACCGCCAAGGGGCGTGAGGCGAACCGCCGCGTCGAGCTCATGGTAGACCCTACGTTCTGAACGCCTCGCGGAGGTCACCATGGCGCAGCCGCTCCTGAACGAGACGTCTCGCTCGCCGGAGCGCCGCGACAGGCCGCTGCTCGTGCCATCGGCGCCCTCGCGCCACCGCTGGGTGTTCCACCGCTTCGGCGGGCTCGACCAGGTCGCGCTCACCTCGGCGGACGACCTCCGCGAGCTGGAGCGGCTCGACCAGAAGCTCTGGGTCGCGCTGAGCTGTCCGACGAAGGGGCTCGAGCTCGACGCCCGCACGCTGGAGCTCCTCGACCTCGACCACGACGGGCGCGTCCGCGCGCCCGAGATCCTCGAGGCGCTGCGCTGGTGCGGCGCGCGCCTCTCCGATCTCGGACAGCTCATCCGCGGCGGCGAGGCGCTGCCGCTCGCGGCCCTCGACGGGGCGACGCCGGAGGGGCGCGCCGCCGTGAACGCTGCGCGCCGCATCCTCGAGCGCCTCGGCAAGGGGACGGCCGGCGCCATCTCGGTCGAGGACGTCGCCGACACGGCCAAGGTCTGGGAGGGCACGGTCTTCAATGGCGACGGCGTGGTGCCGCCCGAGGCCGCCGAGGACCCGGAGCTCCGGGGCGCGATGGCCGACGCCATCGCGTGCGCCGGCGGGGAGCCCGACCGCGGCGGGAAGCTCGGCCTCACGCAGCCGCGCCTCGACGCGTTCCACGCCGCGCTCGCGGCCTACCTCGCCTGGTGGGACGAGGGAGAGCAGGGCCCGGGCGTGATGGTGCTCGGCGCGGCCACGGTCCGGGCCGTGGAGGCGCTGCGAGCGGTGCGGGCGAAGGTGGACGACTGGTTCGTGCGCTCGCAGCTCGCCGCGGTCGACCTGCGCGCGGCGGCGCTCCTCGCGCGCTCGGACGCGGAGTACCTCGCGCTCGGCGCGCGCGACCTCGCCTCGGCCACCGCCGAGGTGGCGGGGTTCCCGCTCGCCCGCGTCGTCCCCGACGGCGCGCTGCCGCTCGCCGGCGGCGTGAACCCGGCCTGGTCCGGCGCGATCGCCGCGCTGCGCCGCGAGGTCGTCGCGCCACCGCACGGCCCCGGGGACGACGCGCTCACGCGCGAGGGGTGGGCACGGGTCACCGAGGCGTTCGCCGCCTGCGACGCCTGGTACGGAAAGAAGCCGGCGGGGCCGGTGGAGCGGCTCGGCGTCGAGCGCGCGCGGGCGCTCCTCGCGCCCGGCGTGAAGGCGGGGGTCGAGGCGCTCCTCGCGCGCGACCGGGAGCTCGACGCGGAGGCGAAGGCGGTCGGCGACGTGGTGCGCCTCGTGCTGTACCACCGCGACCTGTACCGCCTCCTGCGGAACTTCGTGTCGTTCGCGGAGCTGTACGACCCGCACGCGCCGGCGGTGTTCCAGGCCGGCACGCTCTACCTCGACGGGCGGAGCTGCGAGCTGTGCATCCGCGTGGACGACCCGGCGGCGCACGCGGCCCTCGCCGCGTCGAGCCGCATGTTCATCGCGTACTGCGAGTGCCGCCGCGCCGGCGCCGCGATGAAGATCGCGGCCTGCGTGACCCAGGGTGACGCCGACTTCCTCGCCGTGGGCCGGAACGGCGTGTTCTACGACCGCGCCGGCCGCGACTGGGACGCCACGGTGGTGCGGATCCTCGAGAACCCGATCAGCATCCGGCAGGCGTTCTTCAGCCCGTACAAGAAGTTCCTGCGCTTCGTCGAGGAGGGCGTCGCGCGCTTCGCGGCCGCGAAGGAGAAGGCTTCCGACGAGCGCGTGGCGGGCGCCGCCGCGGCCACGACCGCGGCCGCGACGGACGGCAAGGTGCCGGCGCCGGTGGACGTCGGCAAGATGGTCGGCATCGTCGCCGCGCTCGGCGTGGGCATCGGCGCCCTCGGCACCGTGTTCGGCGGTCTCGTCTCCGGCTTCATGGGCCTCGAGCCGTGGTGGGCGAAGCTCGCCGCGGTCGCCGGCGCGGTCCTCGTCGTCTCCGGCCCTGCCATGCTCGTCGCCTGGCTGAAGCTCCGGCAGCGCACGCTGGGACCGGTCCTCGACGCGACCGGCTGGGCCGTGAACGGGCGCGTCAAGGTGAACATCCCGCTCGGCGCGACGCTCACCGAGGTCGGCGCGCTGCCCGCCGGCGCGCGCCGCTCCCTCGACGACCCGTTCGCCGACGTCGCCGCCCGGCGGCGGCGTCGCGTCGCGGCGCTCGTC
>JBJMQK010000412.1:0-2747 GCA_045802735.1 Anaeromyxobacteraceae bacterium
GCTTCTTCCCCGAGCCGTTCGCGCGCATCGGCTGGGAGCCGTTCGGCGTCTACGTGTCGAACTACGACGTCGTGTCGTTCGTCGTCGCCGTGCTGCTCATGCTCATCCTGCAGTACATCGTCTACCGGACGAAGTTCGGCACCTCGATGCGCGCCGTGTCGTTCGACTCGCAGGTGGCCGGGCTCATGGGCATCAACGTGAACCGCGTCATCTCGTACACCTTCGCGCTCGGGAGCGCGCTCGCCGCCGCCGCCGCGCTGCTCTTCGCCGGCTCGCGACCGCAGGTGAACCCGCTCATGGGCCTCACCCTCGGCCTCAAGGCCTTCGTCGCCGCGGTCTTCGGCGGCATCGGCAACGTCCCCGGCGCCATGGTGGGCGGCCTCGCGCTCGGCCTCGCCGAGGAGTACGTCTCGGGGTACGCGCTCTCGTCGTACCGCGACGGCATCGCCTTCGCGTTCCTCATCGTCGTCCTGCTCGTGCGCCCGGCCGGCCTGTTCGGCAAGTTCCGCGCGGAGAAGGTCTAGCCGTGAGCTCGCTCAAGCTGTTCCTGCGGTCGTTCCTCCCGTTCATCATCGCGGTGCCGCTGCTCCTCGGGGTCGAGCAGGTCCTCTCGATCTCGTGGACGTTCATCGCGATCGTCGCGGGCATCAACGTCATCCTGGCGGTCTCGCTCAACGTGGTGAACGGCTTCACCGGCCAGTTCTCCATCGGCCACGCCGGGTTCATGGCGGTCGGCGCCTACACCGCCGCGAAGATCACGACGGCGATGCACGGGCTCCAGATCGTCGGCCTGTCCGCCGGCATGTCCGACCAGGTGGTGTTCTTCGGCGCGCTCGTCGCGGGCATGGTGCTCGCCGGCCTCGCCGGGCTCGTCGTGGGCATGCCGTCCCTGCGGCTCCGCGGCGACTACCTCGCCATCGTGACGCTCGGCTTCAACGAGATCATCCGCGTCATCATCGAGAACACGCCGTTCCTCGGGCAGGCGACCGGCATCTCGGGCCTCCCGCGCCTCACGAGCGTCATGTGGGTGGGCATGGGGGTCGTCGCCACCGTCGTCATGGCGCGGCGCCTCGTCGGCTCGACGCACGGCCGCGCGCTCCTCGCCATCCGCGAGGACGAGATCGCCGCCGAGGCGATGGGCGTCGACACCGTGGGTTACAAGGTGCGCGCCTTCGTCATCGCGTCGGCCTTCGCCGGGCTCGCGGGCGGGCTGCTCGTCCACCAGATCCAGCTCTGCACGCCGCGCTCCTTCACCTTCGTGAAGTCGATCGAGGTGGTGGTGATGGTGGTGCTCGGCGGCATGGGCTCGGTCACCGGCTCCATCCTCGCGGCGCTCCTCCTCTCCTTCTCGCTGGAGTGGCTGCGCGAGGTGCAGCAGTACCGCATGGTCATGTACTCGTTCCTCCTCATCGTCCTGATGCTGACGCGGCCCACGGGGCTCTTCGGGACGCGCGAGGTGTGGGATCTCCTGAAGACGCGGCGCCGCCGCCCCGCCGGCGTGGAGACGGCGCCATGAGCGCAGCGGAGTCGAAGGTCCCCGTCCTCGAGGTGAAGGCGGTCACCATGCAGTTCGGGGGCCTCAAGGCCCTCTCCGAGTTCAACCTCACGCTCGAGCCGCGCGAGCTCGTCGGGCTCATCGGCCCGAACGGCGCCGGCAAGACGACCGCGTTCAACGCCATCACCGGCGTCTACCCGCCCACCTCCGGCGACGTGAAGATCGCCGGCGTGCGCGTGAACGGGCGCCGGCCGCACCAGATCTGCCACGCCGGCGTGGCGCGCACCTTCCAGAACATCCGGCTCTTCAAGGAGCTCTCGGCCCTCGACAACGTGCGCGTGGCCTGTCACGCCGGGAACAAGGCCGGCTTCACCGCGGCGCTCTTCCGCACGGCGCGCTTCCTCGAGGACGAGGAGGTCATCACCGTCAAGGCCGAGAAGTACCTCGAGGTGATGGGCCTCTCCGCGCGGAGCGACTGGACGGCGAAGAACCTGCCCTACGGCGAGCAGCGGCGGCTCGAGATCGCGCGGGCCCTCGCCACCGGCCCGAAGGTGCTGTGCCTCGACGAGCCGGCCGCAGGCATGAACGCGTCCGAGAAGGTCGCGCTCATGGAGCTCATCCGCAAGGTGCGCGACCAGTTCAGCCTCGCGATCCTCGTCATCGAGCACGACATGCGGCTCGTCATGGGGGTCTCGGAGCGGCTCGTGGTCCTCGACCACGGCGTGACCATCGCGCAGGGCGCGCCGGAGCGCGTGCGCAAGGACCCCAAGGTCATCGAGGCGTACCTCGGCGACTCGTACCTCGAGGAGAAGCACATGGCCGTCCCGGCGGAGGGCGCGTGATCCTTCGACTCCGGCCGCGCTCCGCGCGGCCTACGCTCAGGACTGGACGGACCATGGGAGGTCGGCGGTGAGCGCGACCGTCCTCTCGGTGAAGGACCTCCACGTCCACTACGGCGGCATCCACGCGCTGCGCGGCGTGTCGCTCGACGTGCCGGAGGGGCAGGTCGTCGCCCTCATCGGCGCGAACGGCGCGGGCAAGACCACGACGCTCCGCGCGGTGTCGCGCATGGTGCGGCCGAGCGGCGGCTCGGTGAAGTTCCACGGGGAGGAGCTGACGAAGCTCCAGCCCCACGAGATCGTCGCCCGCGGCCTTGCGCACGCGCCCGAGGGGCGCGGCATCTTCCTGAACCTCACCGTCCGGGAGAACCTGGAGCTCGGCGCGTACCTCCGCCGCGACAAGGACGGCATCG
>JBJMQK010000425.1:0-5975 GCA_045802735.1 Anaeromyxobacteraceae bacterium
CCGCGCGGCCGTCACGGGGGGGTTCGACGTCGGCGCGGCCGCGGCAGCGGTCGCCGCGGCAGCCGCGCAGCCTCTCGCAGCACCGCTCGTGCAGGATGTGGCGCCGCTGGAGCCTGCGTGGCGAGCGGCTGCCGCTGTCCTCGCGCCGACAGCGATCGCACCTGCCGGCGAGGCCGCGCCGGACCTGCGGGCCGAGGTCCCGCCGGACGCACCGTACGCGTTCGACGGCGCGGGCGAGGACCTGGCGGACCCCGCCGCGGGCGCCGTCGCGACTGCGGATGCCGCGGCAGCTCCAGCGGCAGGCGACGCGGCAGACGGGGCGAGCGATCACGCCCTCGATCCCGCGAGCGCCCGCGCCGTCGATCCGGCGAGCGGCTGGGTCATCGAGCCGAACAGTGGATGGCTCGTCGAGCCGACGACCGGCTACCTCCTCGATCCCGGCACCGGATATTACGTGGAGCCGACGACGGGCTACTACGTCGACCCGAGCACGGGTTACCTGCTCGACCCGGCGACCGGTTATCCCCTCGATCCGGCGACCGGATACCCGTTCGACCCGGCGACGGGGCTCCCGATCGGCGTCTCGGCATATCAGGACGCGGCGGCCGCGACGGCGCCCGTCGAGGCTGGATCCGGGGACGTTGCCGTGGAAGCGCCGCCGGACCTCGGCATCGCTCACGCCGAACTGGTCGCCGGCGAGGCCGAAACGCAGCCCGCGCTCGACGTCGCTGCGGCCGAGGTTGAGGTCGCGGTCGCGGTCGCCGACAGCCTTCCCACCGACCGCCTGCCCACCGAGAGCCCTCCCGCTGCCGAGCTTCCCTCGGTCGCGGAGCCCGAGGTCGAGATCGATCAGGTTGCGATCGAGCAGGTCGCGATCGAGCACGGCGCTGACGCCGACGACGAGGCGACACTCCTCTCCTCGGCAGGGTTCGCCCCCACCGCCGACCTCTCCGGCGATGTCGAGGAGCGCTCCTCGGAGGAAGTCCCGGCCGCCGCCGCCGAGCCACCCTCTGCTGTCGAGGTCGCGTCGCCGTCCGGGTCGGCCGAGCCGACACCCGCTCGCGACCTGTTCACGGACCTCCCCGCCGGCGACGCGCTCTCCTTCTCGGCCGAGCCGATCGACGCGTTCGCCGCACCTGGCGAGGCGCCCTTCGACGACGTGGCAGCGATCGGCTTCACGGACGTCGAGTCGGAGCGGGACGCCGCGGGAGCTGCCGAGGAGCCGCTCGTCGGACCACCGCTCGACCTGTGGGAGGCCTTCGGGCCCGCACCGGATGCGACGGGCGACGCCGGCACCTCGCCCGCGGAGCCCGTTTCGCATGCGGCTGCGCCGGCGGACGACGGCGGGAAGACGACGATGTGGGACCTCGGCGCGGCCGCAGCCGGGGGGCAAGGCCGCGAGCCCGACGCCTGGCCCGGGCCCGAGGACGCCGCGCGCCTGGACGACGTCGCCCTCGCGAGCGGCGGCTCGTTCGACCTCGCGACCGGCGGGATCGCCACCGCGGCCGAGCCGGTGCAGGCGGCGGACCTCCCCGCGTTCGACCTCGCGGACGACTCCCCCCGAGACGCCCCATCGCAAGCGTCAGACCAAGCCGACGCGGCGGAGTCCGCGTGGGCAGGGCAGGCCGCGATTCCCCCCGGCGAGAGCGGCATCGACTTCTCGGCGTTCGAGTCCCCGCCCGCGGCACCGCAGGAGGCGTGCGCTGCCGGCGAAGTGCAGGTCGACGACGCGGAGATCCTCGACGTCGCCGAGGAGGACATCGTCCAGATCGGCGACGACGTCGAGGCGATCGACGAGGTGGAGCTGACGAGCGCCCCCGAGCTCGAGGCCATGGCTGCACCGGCGATCGAGCTGCCCCCCGAGCCGGCGCCTGCGGCCGAGGACGAGCCGCGCGCGGCGGAGGCGACCGTCGACGCCGCGGAGTTCCCGGAGCCGACCACCGCCGAAGCGCCGCCGCCTGCCGCGTGGGACTTCTTCTCGCCCTCGTTCGCGGCCCACGCCCCGCCCCCGACGCCGCTCGCATTCGCCGAGCCCCACGAGGAGGCCTCGGCGGACGCCGCCGCTGCGGACGCTGCGGAGCCCGCCGCCGCGCCGGCCGTACCCCTCGCCTTCGCTGCGCCAGAGGTCGAGGCGGAGCCGCCGCCCGCGCTCGCCCCTCCTCCTGCGCCACCCTCGGTCATCGCGCTCGGCCCCGTCGACGAGGCGCCTCGCCCCGGCCGTGCGCGGAACCCGTTCGACCCGTTCGCCGACCTCCCCGACGTCGCGGCCCTCACCGCGGCGCCACCGCCACCGCCGCAGCCCGCGGCCGTGGTCGCGGAGGTCGCCGACGCAGCGCAGCCGCCTTCGTCGCTTCCGGAGCCGATGCCAGAGCCGGCCGCGCCGGACCCCGACCCGGGCGCCTTCGTGAGCGGGAAGCACCGCGTCGTCGTGCACACCGCCGACGGCCAGGTGAAGCGCGGCGCGCTCGTCGACGCGGCGCTCGACGGGCCCGAGGTGGTGATCGATGCCGCCGGCAGCGGCCGCGAGGCGATCCCGTCGGCCCGCATCAAGGCCATCTTCTTCATGCTGCCGACCGGCGAGACGCCCCCGACGCCTGAGGGCCGCCGCGTCCGCGTCACCTTCCGCGACGGCCGGCAGGTGGCGGGCTTCAGCCGCGACTATGCCCCGGAGCGCTCCGGCTTCTTCATGGTGCCCGCCGATACGCGCACCCACACCGCGCGCATCTGGGTCTACCAGGCGGCGGTGCGCCAGGTGTCGGTGAGCTGACGGCGGGCTCTCGCGCCCGCTCAGTTCATCCAGCGCGGCGGGTCTTCCTTGCGGATGACCTTGAGGTGGCTCGCGCGGCGGCGCGCGCGCCGCTCGTACGTCTTGATGCGGAACGACTGCCAGAGCCCGCGGAGCGAGAACCCGCGCGCGTAGAGCACCATGAGGCACTGCGCGACGAGGTGCGGCACGTACGCGGCGAGCCGCCCGAAGATGGCGTAGAGCACCGTGCCGCCGAGCGTGATCCACACGAGCGTCCGGCCCGAGATGGGCAGGGCGAGCATGAACAGGATCTGCCGCTCGGGGAAGATCATCGCCCACGCCACGATGAGCGCGGAGAGCACCGGCCAGCTGCCCGTCCACCCGAAGCCGAGCAGCGCCGGCCACGCCAGCCGCGCGATGAGCGAGGTGATGACCGCGGTGAGCGCTGCGATCGCGAAGAAGGTCGCGATGAAGCGCTGTGGCCCCCACGCGAAGCACAGGTCGCGCCCGAACCAGTAGAGCGTCAGCGCCCCGAAGAGGAGCGACAGCGGATCCGTCTCGAAGAAGACCCAGCTGACGAGGCGCCAGACCTGGCCCTGCCAGACGAGCCCCGGCACGAGCGCCGCGGTGTCGAGGAGCCCGAGCCCGCGCCCGAGCGCGCCGGCGAGGCTCGCCAGCACGAGCGCCGCGATGAGGCCGCCGACGGTCGGCGGGACGCGCCCCCCGAACGTGAAGAATTCACCAATCGATCGGGACGAGCGCATCGTGTGGGCCCGCGGGAACATAAGGAGGGCGCCGCCGGGGCGCCAGCCCGCGGCCCGGCGGCGGCGCCTTCGGCGCAAGCTCGCTTCGCGAGCTGCCGCCGGTGCCCGACATGGGGACCGGCGGCTTCGCCGCCGCACTGCTACGCGCTCTTCTCGCGGAAGAAGAACGTGATCGTGAGGCAGTGGAACTCCTTGTCGGAGCTCTGTGTCACGACCTTGTCGATCACCTCGAGGTTCGCGTTGTCGCGGAGCCACGCGTTGATGCGCTCCGACAGCGCCTCGCGATCGCGCGCCAGCGTCGTGGAGAACACCTTCACGCCCGTGAACTTCTGGATCGGCACGGCCGCGAGGGTACCGGCCCGGCACCCTCGCGGCAAGGATCCTGACGGCTACAGCGCCTCGATCGCGAGCGCCATGCCCTGGCCGCCGCCGATGCAGGCGCCGGCGATGCCGTAGCGCGCGCCGCGGCGGCGCAGCTCGTAGAGGAGGTGCATGGTGATGCGCGCGCCGCTCGCCCCGAGGGGGTGGCCGACCGCGATGGCGCCGCCGTCCACGTTCGTCCTGTCCGCGGGGAGCCCCAGCTCCTTCTCGACCGCGAGGCACTGCGGCGCGAAGGCCTCGTTCACCTCGAAGAGGTCGAACTCCGAGAGCTTCGCCTCGGCGCGGGCGAGGACGTTCCTGAACGCGACGACCGGCCCGATGCCCATGATGCTCGGGTCGACGCCCGCGTACCCCCAGTTCACGAGGCGCGCGAGGGGCTTCTTGCCGTGCTTCTCGGCGAACGCGCGCGTCGTCATCACCATCGCCCCGGCGCCGTCGCAGATGCCGCTCGCCGCGCCGGCGTGGATGACGCCGTCCTTCTTGAAGACCTTCGGCAGCTTCTTCAGCGTCTCGCGCGTCGTGTCGGGGCGCGGGTGCTCGTCCTTCGCGAAGAGCACCGGGCCCTTGCGCGTCTTCAGCTCGATGGGCGCGAGCTCCTCGGTGATCCGCCCCGCCTCCTGCGCCGCCGCGAAGCGCCGCTGCGAGCCGATGGCGTACTCGTCCACCTCGTCCTGCCCGATGCGGTACTGCTCGGCGAGCTTCTCGGCGGTCATCGCCATCGGGAGCCCGGCGTAGCTGTCGACGAGCGACGAATAGAGCATGTCCTCCGCCGGCGGCGGCTTGCCGAACGGGAAGCCCCAGCGCGCGCCGCGGATGACGAGCGGCGCCTGGCTCATCGACTCGGTGCCGCCGACGAGCACCACCTCCGCCTCGCCGCTCGCGAGGAGCCGCGCGCCCTGCACCACCGCGTCGAGGCTCGAGCCGCAGAGGCGGTTCGTGGTGAGCGCCGGCGATTCGATCGGGACGCCGGCGCGCAGGCCGACGTGGCGCGCGCAGTAGATCGCGTCGGGCGAGGTCTGGATGACGTTCCCGAAGACGACGTGGCCGATCTGCTCCGGCGAGACCCCCGACTGGGCGATGGCTGCCTTGGCGGCGTGAACGCCGAGGTCGTTGGCCGACAGGTCCTTGAGCGAGCCGCCGAACGTCCCGAACGGCGTCCGCTTCGCGGCGAGGAAAACGACGTCGGCATGTGTGGCGGTCTTCATGGTGAATCTCCCGAAAGCGGTGAAACCACGGAGTGATGAAACCACTATTTAACGCGTCGCGCCATGAGGTTCATGCTCCCCAGAAGGAGGAGGAGAGCGATACAGGCGTTTACAAAGCTCATGGCCGTGTGGCGCCGCAGCTCACGCCGGCCGTGTCCTCGCGCGTAGGAGCGCGCGACCTCGAGCCGCGCCGCGAGGTCGGCGGGCGCGGTCGGGGCGCCGTGGTCGCGGGCGAAGCGGGCGACCGCCACACGGTGCGCGGCGAGCGCGGCCTCGACCGTCGCGCCCGGGAGGCCGCCGAGCTGGAGGCTCGGCCCGCACAGCGCGACGCGGGGGTGGTTCGCCGTCACCACGAACGCACCGTCCGGGAAACGGGAGGTGAAGCTCACCGCCGGTCCGCCCGCGTCCGGGCGCTCGCGGACGTCGGCGTAGACCCCCTCCGCCTCGCTCGCCCACGCGTCGGTGCGGACCTCGAGCGCGCCGAGCGGTCCCGCCTCGCGCCGCCCGCCCAGGCGGACGAAGCCGAGCGCCGCGAGCGCCTCGCCGGCGCGGACCTGCGCGAGCGTGCGCGCCCCGGCGCCGGCCTCGGCCGTGACCCGCAGGAGCGACGGCGCGACGAAGAGGAGCGCGCCGCGCCCGTAGCGCGCGAGCATGTAGAGCGCGAAGAGCGCCGCGAGCGCGTGGAGCAAACGCCCTCGCCCAGGCGCCTACGCCGACAGCGCCGTCTTCTTCTTGCCGACGATGCGCGCGAGGAGGATGCCGATCTCGTAGAAGACGATCATCGGGATCGCCATCAGCGCGAGGTTGAAGGGATCGCCCGTCGGCGTGATCACGGCCGCGAGGATGACGTTCAGGACGATCGCGTGGCGGCGGTACTTC
>JBJMQK010000453.1:0-4440 GCA_045802735.1 Anaeromyxobacteraceae bacterium
CGGCCGGCTTCGGGGCGGGCGCAGCGGCCGCGGGGCGCAGCGGCGCCGGCCGGGCGGGCGCGATCGCCGGCTTCGGCGGCGCGGGCGGCGGGCGCGGCGGCTCGACCTTCTTCGGCGGCTGCGCGCGCGAGAGCTTCGCGAGCCTCGCCTCCTCCTCGGCGGGCGTCACGACGAGCGGCGCGCCGCCGCCGCGCTGCTTCGCGTCGTCCTCGCCGCTGTAGTAGAGCTGCGCCGTGACGAGCCCCTTCACCACGAGCTCACCGCGCTGGTTCTCGGCCCACAGCTCGAGGTCCACGGTGTAGACGCCGTCGCCCTCGAAGCGGCGCTCGACGACGCGGCCGCGGCAG
The DNA here is from genome assembly GCA_045802735.1 of Anaeromyxobacteraceae bacterium. Classification (GTDB taxonomy): domain Bacteria; phylum Myxococcota; class Myxococcia; order Myxococcales; family Anaeromyxobacteraceae; genus Anaeromyxobacter_A. The sequence goes on from JBJMQK010000453.1 coordinate 348, forward strand.
GTGAGCACGTCGCCCGGCCAGACGATCTTCACGAAGCGTGAGGTGAACCGGCGCAGCCTCGCGCCGCGCAGCCAGTCGACGACGATCTCGCCGAGGAAGCCCATCCCCAGCATGCCGGGCGTCTGGATGCTCGGGAACCCGGCGTTCTTCGCGTGGAGCTCGTCCACGTACAGCGGGTTGAAGTCGCCGCTCGCGCCGGCGTAGCGCGAGATCTGGGTGCGGTCGACGGGGGGCTTCACGAGCGGTGGAAGCTCGTCGCCGACCTTCACCGCCTCGAAGTAGAGCTGTCTCGCGAGGAGTGCCATCGTTCGATCGCCTTTCACCGTCGGAGGACGAGCGTCGCGCGCGCCCGGAAGACGAACGCGCCCTGGGCGTCGCGGCCCTCGTCCTCGATGACGAGGATGTCCATCGGCCCGCTCGCGCCGGCGCGCTCCTGGACGTCGGCGACGCGCGAGCGGACCGTGATGCGGTCGCCGGCGACGATCGGGCGCCCGTAGTCGAACTGCTGCTCGCCGTGCAGGAGCGAGCGCGTGCCGAGGTCGAGCGAGTGGCGGAAGCGGTCGTTCACCGTCAGCACGAACGGGAAGGTGGGCGGCGCCACGACGGTGGGGTGCCCCGCCTGGCGCGCCGCCTCGTCCTCGACGTAGATGGGGTTGGGATCGCCGATCGCCTCGGCGAAGCGGCGGATCGCGCCGCGCTCCACCTCGTGGACGACGGGCTCGCTCTCGCGGCCGATGAGCGACTTGTCGAGCATGCGCCTCCTAGAGCCGGCCCGAAGGCAGGTCGAGCACGGTGACGAGTCCTTGCAGCAGGATCACGGCGGGCGCGGCGTTCACGACGGCCCAGGCGGTCGCGGCGTCGCCGGGGAGCCCGCCGCGCAGGATGGCGCGGATGGGCGGCGTCGCGTCGATCTCGACCTCGTCGCGCTCGTCCTCGGCGCCCGCCGCGAGGACCAGCTCGAGGTGGACGCGCTCGGTGCCGTCGGTGAACCCGCGCAGCACCTGCCGCAGCCCCGCGACCGAGCCCTTCGCCACCGTGACGGCTGCGTCGATGTCGCGCGTCGCGAGCACGGCCTCGATCTCCTCCTCGATCTCGTCGAGCTCGAACCCGCAGCCCGCGGCGACGAGCATCGCCGATTCGGAGAGGCCGACGTGGCCGAGCTCGCCGGCGTCCGCGGCGGCGTAGAACGCGGCCTCGGTGAGGCCGGCGCCCACCTTGCGCTGCAGCGCCGGGCGGCGGCGCGCGACGTCCTGCACGCGCGACGCGCGCACGTGGTGGACCGGACCGACCGCTTGCGAGAGGAAGGCCGGCAACCGGTCGAGCGCGAAGCCCGGGTTCACCCCGACGCCCACCACGGCCACCTGCTTCGATTCGCACAGCGCGTCGAGCTCGTCGGCGCCATCGTGGTGCCACGGCCACGCCAGCTCCTCGCACGTGGAGACCACCGACAGGCCGGCGCGCACCGCGGCCTCGAGCTCGGGCCGGACGGCGTCGAAGGAGGAGCCGGTGGCGTGCAGGACGACGCCGCCCCGCGCGAGCGCGAAGGCCTTGGCGGGTTCCGCCACGATGACGACGTCGGGTGCCGTGCAGCCGAGCACCTCCTCGAGGCGCTTCCCGGCGCGCGCCGGATCGACAGCCGCGACGAGCCGCAGCTCGGGCTTCTCGAGCACGGCACGGGCGATCAGGACCCCGATCTCGCCGAGGCCCATCGCCACGACCGGGATGCCGCTCTCGACCTCCGCCACGAGCCCCTCCGGGGCAGCCACACGGGAGAAAATGCCTCTTTCTACCCGTGCTTATAGCAGCGGCGAAACGGCCATCAAGCAAAACCGGTTTGCGGCATCCGGCGCGCCCCTCGGCCGGGCACCGCCGACGCCATGCGTCAAGAGGCCGAAAGGACGAGGACTTCAGCCGTCGATCAGCTTCTCCAGGAACCGGCGCGCGACCGGCTCGCTCCAGTCGCGCCCGGCGACGATGTAGGCGACCAGCCGCCCGCTCTTGTCGATGATGTACGTCTCCGGGAACTTGATGTCGGGGCAGAAGCCCCGCGCGGTGCAGTAGTAGGCCTGCGCCGCCTGCCCGTTCTGGTCGAGGGCGAGCGTCAGCTCCTTGGGCACCCCGCCGAAGCCGGTGCGGAAGTAGTCCTGGATGACGCCCCAGCCGTCGTCCCCGGAGATGGCGACCATGCGGAACTTGCCCGGCCGGGACGCGGCGAGCGCCCGCCCCAGCCCGAGCATCGACGGCATCTCCTCCCGGCACGGCGGGCACCACGTCGCCCAGAAGTTCACGAACAGCACCTCGCCCTTGAACTGGGAGAGCGAGAACGTCTTTCCGTCGGGACCGGCGAGCGCGAGTTCGGGCGCGGGCTTGTCCACCCGCACGATCTCGTACGCGTCCTCCGCCGCGCGCGGCTGCGCCACCCACGTGTCGTACCCCTTCGCGGCGAGCACGCCCGCGGCGGCGAGCGCGCACGCGGCGAGGAGCGCGAGCTTCGCGAGGCGCGCTCCGCGGCCGTCGAGGCGCGGCGCGTCCGGCGCGAGCCCCTCGCGATCGGCCACCGCGCGCCCGATGCGCGCCTTCGCCGCGGCCGGGTCGACGCGGTGCCGGAACGCCGGCGCGCCGTCGACGAACACCACCGGGACCTCGGCGCCCCAGCGCGCGTTCGCCGCCGCGTCGCGCGAGACGTCGACGTCCACCAGCTCGAACGGCAGGTCGTCCTGCACCGCGCGGAGGACGCCCTTCGCGTCGTCGCACAGGGGGCAGTCCGGCTTTCCGTACACCTCGACGCGGACCATGGAGGCAGGTTGTCTACACGACCGCGCGCCTTGCCGCCACCGCCCGCTCTTGCGACACTCCGCGGCATGCGCGGCCTCATGGGCACCTTCGCCCTCATGCCCTTGCAGGACCTCGTCGAGTTCCTGGCCCGCCGCGGCACGAGCGGCAGCCTCACCTGCGAGCGCGGCACGGTGCGGAAGACGGTGCACTTCGTCGAGGGCGTCGCGGTGAGCGCCGCGTCGAACGATCCGCGCGAGTACCTCGGGCAGCTCCTCATCAACTTCGGACACATCGACGAGGACGCGCTCGCGAAGGCGTTCGCGACGCAGCAGGAGACGAAGATCCGGCTCGGCAAGGTCTTGACCATGGTCGGCCTCGTCACGCCGGACATCGTGCGCGAGACGCTCGCCATCAAGATCCGCGAGACGATCCTCGATGCGTTCGTGTGGGACTCGGGCGTGTTCCGCGTGGACGAGGCGGCGCCGCCCGCGCCGGACGAGCTCGACCCGCGCGTGCCCCTCGCCGACATCGCGCGCGAGGCCGAGTTCCGCCGCACCGCCTGGGACGCGTTCCGCTCGCAGTTCCCGTCGGGCACGCTCTCGCTCATCGTGCACGACGAGAACCTGCGCGCGCCGCCGCCGCCCGGCAGCGTCGACGCGCGGCTCCTGCGCCTCGCGCGCGAGGGCAAGACGATCGACGAGATCGGCCTCGCGCTGCACGCGAGCGACTTCCACGTGTACCAGCGGCTCTACGCGCTGCGCACGCAGGGCGTCGTCGAGGCGGCGCAGGCGCCCGTCCACCACCCCGAGAACGACATCGCGCACGCGCGCGCGCTCCTCGTGGCAGCGCGCGTCGCGATGGAGTCGGACGCCCTCGCCGAGGCCGAGGCGCAGACCGCGCGCGCCCTCGAGCTCGCGCCCGCGCTCGAGGCCGCGGCCACCCTCCACGCCGCGGTGCGCCGCCGCCTCGGCGAGCAGCTCCGCGCGGAGCTGCTCGCGGCGCCGCGCCGGCCGAAGCTCAAGGTGCGCGCGCACGAGGTGGCGCTCATGCGGCTCCCGGCGGCGGAGAAGTACCTCCTCGCCCGCTGCGACGGCTCGCGCGACCTCCGCGCCATCGTGGACCTCGCGCCACTCGCCGAGCTGGACGTGCTGCTCGCGGTGAAGCGCTTCGTCGACGGGAAGATCGTCGAGCTGGGGTGAGCGGCGACGCCGTGCGCCGGCACGCCGCCGTGCCTGCCGCTCACACCCGCGGCCGCGCCGACCGCAGCGAAGCCCCTGCTACGCGCCGCGCCACTTCGACGCGCTCTGGCCCGCTTCAC
>JBJMQK010000496.1:0-8593 GCA_045802735.1 Anaeromyxobacteraceae bacterium
CGCCCTCAGCGCCGCGAGGAAGGCGGTCGCTCGCGCGGAGGCGGTGAAGCGGCGGACGGAGCAGGCCGCCGAGGTGGCGGAGCGGCGCGCCGACGCGGCGCGCATCGCCGCCGACACCGCGCGTCACGCCGCGGACGCAGCGCGCGTGGTGCTCGAATCGACGCGGCGGCGCCTCGAGGAGGCAGATCGCGAGCTGCGCGCGGTCCCGGAGCGCTGAACGGGCGTCCAAATCGTTCACCGCCGGTGTCAGGGCGTGTCACACACGCGCACGTGTCCCCGGGTCGACCGACGCGCGGATCGTCTCGTGGACGGGTACTCTCGTCTGCTCGTGTCCATTCCTGCGAAGAAGATCCTGGTCGTCGAGGACGACGGTGACCTCCGTGAGGAGATCGCGGCGTTCATCACCGATCTCGGCGTCGAGGTGCAGCAGGCGTGCGACGGCGTCGAGGGCCTCGAGCACCTCGCGAACGGCCCTCCGCCGTCCGCGATCCTGCTCGACATGAGGATGCCGCGCCTCGACGGCCCCGGCTTCCTCGAGGCGATCCGCTGCGAGCCGCACCTCGCCGAGATCCCGGTCGTGACCATGACCGGTGACCCCGAGGCGGTGCCCGGCGGGGCGATCGCGTCGCGCCTGCACAAGCCCTTCGACATCGAGGAGCTGGCGCGCATCATGGTGTCGCTCTGCGGAGCGTGAACGCCTTCAGCGGTTCCCGTGCCTGAGCCGCTGCGTCTCGCGGTAGGGGAAGATGTCGACGATGTCCCCGGCGCGGTGGCGCGCCTGCATCCTGCGCCAGAAGTCGGCCGTGAGGATGTCGCCGTGCGCCGCGAGGAACGCGCCGCGCAGGCGCTCCGGCAGCCCGAGGAACCGCAGGAACTCCTCCGGGAAGACGTCGTTCTCGCCCACGTAGAAGGTCGGCTCGCCCGCCCACTCGTCGTCGTCCGTGCCCTTCGGGATGTCGCGGAAGTTGCAGTCGGTGACGAGGCACAGCTCGTCGTAGTCGTAGAAGATGACGCGGCCGGTGCGGGTCACGCCGAAGTTCTTGAGGAGCAGGTCGCCCGGGAAGGTGTTCGTCGCGGCGAGGTCGCGGATCGACTGACCGTAGTCGAGCACCGCGTCGCGCGCGGTCCACTCGTCCTTCTCGCGGATGAAGAGGTTGAGCGGGGTCACGCGGCGCTCGGCGTAGAGGTGGCGGATCGAGACGCCGTCGCCGACGATCTTCACGGTCTCGCTGGCCTCGGCGAGCAGCTCCGCGAGGAGGTCGTCGCTGAAGCGCGCCCGGTCGAAGACGAGCGCCTCGTACTCCTGCGCGTCCACGAGGCGGCCGGCGCGGTCGTGGCGGAAGACGAGCGCGTACTTCTGGATCACCTCGGCGCGCGTCACGGCCTTCGGCGGGGCGAAGCGATCGCGGATCACCTTGAAGACGATGTCGAGGCCGGGGAGGGTGAAGACGATCATCACCATCCCGCGGTCGCCGCGGGCGAGCTGGAACTTGTCGGGCGAGCTGGCGAGGTGCGCCACGATCTCGCGGTACAGCACGGTCTTGCCGTGCTTGTTGTAGCCGACCGCGATGTACAGCTCGGACATGGGCTTCTGCGGGAGGATCGACTTGATGAAGGCGATGAGGTCGCCGGTGCGGTCCACCTCCACGTGGAAGTAGCTGCGGGTGAAGCTGAAGACGATGCTCGCCTCGTTGGACGTGAGGAGGACGGCGTCGACGTAGACGCCGCTCTCGCCGTGGAGCAGCGGCAGGATGAGCGGGGACAGCACGGCGCCGCGCCGGACGCGGCCGACGAGGTACGCGCCCTTTCCGCGGAAGAAGACCGGGCGCAGCATCTCGATCGCGTCCACCGGGCCCGCCTCCTCGGTCGCGCGCAGGTGCGCGTCGATCTCGGCCGCGGCGAGGCGCGTGTCGCCCTCGAAGTCGCGGAACGGCGCCGCGAACGCCTGGTCGCGCAGGATGGCGGTGACGAGCTCCTCGGTCGTCCCCTCTCGCCGGTACGCCTTGTAGATGGGCGCGCCGCCTGCGGTCGGCTTCTCCTCCGACGCCTCCTCGATGAACTCGACGTCGGGGTTCACGCCGACCGTGCCGAAGATGCGGCGCGTCGCGGAGTTGAAGAACGTCTTCGCCAGCTCGGGGTCGGGGCGGTCCACGAGGCCGCGCGCGTACTCCTGCTTCATCTGCTCGCGGAGCGAGTGGTCGCTGGCCGCCGAGCCGAGCACGCCGCGCAGCTCCTCCACCGCGCGCGTGATCCAGCGCGGGCGGACCTCGAACCGGGCGAGCGCGTCCTGCTGCGTGCCTCGCCAGTCGCGCGACTCGAAGCGGAGCCGCGCGCGGCGGGTGATGTGCTTGAACTCGGATTGGTACCCGGCGAAGGACTCGCGGACCGCGGCGGCCCCCCAGCGGGCGAGCTCGAGATGGGACTCCTGCAACATGGTGGACCTCTCGCCGGGTGAGCCCCGGTGGGACGACCCCTCATGTTACCGGGTGTCGGCCTTCGCCGGAGCGCCGGCGCGGCACCTCGTAGGGTCTATTGCGCGGCGCGGGCGCAGCGGGCGAGGTCGTTCGCGAGGGTCCGCAGCGTGGAGTCCCAGGCGAGCGGCTGGATCGGATCGACGCCGGGGACGAGGCCGTACGGGGTGAAGAGCGCGGCGGCGTCGTAGCCGCGCGGCCCGGCGAGGCCGTCGAGGAGCGCGAGCGGATCGTCGAGGTCGACGCCGGTCGCGCGGAGGAGCTGGCGGAGGTAGGCGGAGCGCTCGCGGCGGCAGGGGTCGACGGGGGGTGGGCGCGGGGCGGCGTCATGTGCGGTCGTTCCCCCCTCCGTTCGCCCCGAGCGTAGCGCAGCGGAGTCGAAGGGCTGGGGGGCGGGCGCCGCCCTCGCCGTCCCGAAGAAGGCGCCCCCCCCTCCGACCTCGACCCTCCCGCGGTCCGTCTGCACGTACCCGCTCGCCTCCTGCGCGGCGGCGGGGAAGGCGGCGACGAGCGCGGCGGCGGCGAGCGGGAGGGAGCGCATGTCGGGAAGTTGGGCAGGCCTGGCCAGCGCTGCGAGACAGCGGCCAGGCGAGCAGCCTACCCGTCCCCGAGCTCCTGCCGCTGCGCCTCGAGCTTCTCGAGGGTTCGCTGCTCCCGCTTCCGCAGCTGCTGCGGCGGCAGCTCGCGGGCGAACCGGACCGCGTCGTCGAGCGTGGCGCGGAGCGCGGCGCGGTCGCCCTTCGACTCGAGCACCGACGCCCGCAGCGCGTAGATGCGGAGCTTGCGGGCCCCGTAGGCGAGGGCGAGCGCGCGATCGCCGGCGGCGAGCGCGTCCTCGAGGCGCCCCGCGTTGCGCGACGCCACGGCGACCCAGTACGGAGGGTCGTAGTCGCCCGGCAGCTCGCGCTCGGCGCGCGCCACGATGGGCAGCGCGCGGGCCGGGTCGCCGAGGGCCTTCGCCGCGGCCACGACCGCGCCCGAGAACGCGGAGCGCGCGCGGGCGTCGGGCGCGCGCGAGAGCTCGCCCGCGAGGAAGTCCCACCAGGCGGTCGCTGCGGCGCGGGCGCCAGGCTCGTCCTTCGCCACCGTGCGCGCGTCGACGAGCGCCTCGTGGAGGCCCGATCGCACGTCGGCGACGACGCCGGGATCGCGCAGCGCCTCGCGGGCCGCGCGCTCGAGGTCGGCGGTGGCCTCGGCCTTGCGCGGGGTGGCGTCTTCGGCCGCGAGCGCGCAGCCGAGGCCGGCGGCGGCGACGTCGGCGCGGGCCGGTCCGGGCGGGAGCGTCGGGAGGAGCGCGCGCGCCTCGCCGGCGCAGGCCGCGTCGTCGCGCGTGGCGAGCAGCGACACGAGCGAGTCGGCGGCGCGCGCCCGCCGCGGCCAGGCCGGCCCGCCGCGCGCGAGGGCGGCGCGGAACGCCGTCACCGCGTCGTCGAAGCGGCGCTCGGCGTGGGCGCGGTCGGCGTCGGCGAGGAGCCCGTCGGCGCCCTGCGCGCCGGCGATGGCGCGCCGCCCGTCGGCGAGGAGCCTCATGACGTCGTCCACGCTCGCCGCGCCGGCCCACTTCACGACGGCGCGCTCCTGCGCCGGGTCGATGACGAGGAGCGTCGGGTAGCTCTCGACGGGATAGCGCCCGAGGAAGGCCGCGCTCTCCACCCGCTCCGCGTCGACGTCCAGCCGGACGAACCGTCCGGCGCGCTTCGCGAGCTTCGGGTCCGTGAGGACGTAGGCCCGCATGAAGCGGCAGCTCGGTCACCAGGGCACCCAGACCTCGACGAGGATGGGCGCGTGCTGCGCCCGGGCCGCGGCGAGGGCGGAGGGATAGTCGGTGTGGGTTGCGGCGGCGAGGACGAGGGAGAGGAGGAGGGGCACGCATGGGAGGTAATGGCGGGGGAGCGGGGACGCGAGGGGAGAGGGCGCGGGGGGCGCTTCGACCCCGCCGCTCCGCGGCCGCGCTCAGCCCGAACGGAAAAGGTGCCGTCGGGGTTGAGGTCGGGGCCGGGGCGCAGCCGGGGCCGGAATTGGTTCACAGATTCAAGATGGGTGATCCGGTGCCCCGTCCCCGCTCGCCCTGAGCGTAGCGCAGCGGAGTCGAAGGGCGGAATCGTGTCACGTGGCGACGCGGGCAGAGACGCGCGGCGCCACCGGGCGGGCGGTGCAGGCTGAATGCGCGCTGACACTCGGACACCGTCGCGGCCGCGGCGGAACCGTGGACGGGCAAGCGCTGGGATGGGATCGGCTCGCAACAGGTGGAAGTGAACTGCGGCCGATTGCGCTCCGCGAGCGGACCCAGCTGGGACGTCAATCCGAGTCGATTGCGCTTGACGACATTTACGCAATATCGCGCACGCCGGGGTGACGGCGCCGGGAGCGGGCCCATGGCGCACTAGAGCTGCGCCTGGCGGCTCTATGGCGGAGGCGGGCCGCCGCGAGCGGGGTTGCTCAGGAAACGTCTCCACGAGCCGCCTGGCGGCGTTCCCGGAGGGCTCGAAAACAGGTGTTACCGTTGAAAAACACGCACCGGAGGTCCCATGGATGCCATCCATCCCGCTTCGCTCGACGCCACCGCCCTCGCCCAGCGTCTCGTCGCCCTCGCCGGGCACGAGCGGGAGCTTCAGGTCGAGTTCCTCCTCCACCTCGGAGAGTTCGACGCGCGGCGCTCGTGGGCCGAGGCGGGTTACCCGTCGCTCTGGGACTGGTGCTTGCGCGTCCTGCACCTGCGCGAGGGCGCGGCGGGACGGCGCATCGCGGCGATGCGCGTCCTGCGGACGTTCCCGGTCCTCGCGGGGGCGCTCCGCGATGGGCGGTTGTGCCTCTCGACCGCGGCGCTCCTCGCGCCGGTCCTGAACGGGGAGAACTGCGCAGCCGTGGTCGACCGTGCCGCGTTCCTGAAGAAGGCGGAGGTCGAGCACCTCGTCGCGTCACTCGCGCCGAGGGTGGCGCCGCAGGACGGGATTCGCCTGACGGGGACGCATGCTCGTGCGGCGGCCACCGCGGCGCCGGCAACCTCGCCTCTCCCGCTGAAGCCCGGCGTCGTGGCGCTGCCCGAGCAGGAGGTCGCATCGGCGATGCCGAACCGCCTCGCACCGCCGTCTGCCGCGGTGCAGGTCGCGTCAGCGGTCGCGCAGCCATGTTCGGCCCGGCCCCGGCCGCTCCGCGTCCGCCCGAGGTCCGCGCCGTCTCCGCCGACGCCTACTCGCTCCGTGTCACCCTCGACGCACGGCTGAAGGCGGACCTCGACACGCTCAGGTCACTCCTCGCGCACAAGGTGCCGAATGGCGACCTCGCCGCGGTCCTGCGCGAGGCGGTGAAGTGCGCGATCGAGAAGCACGGGAAGAGGAAGGGCGCGATCGAGCCGTCGCGGACGCGCAAGCACTCGGCGGACCGAGCACGGTCGAGAACCTCCGTGTTCACTGCAGGTCGCACAACCTGCTCGCTGCGGAGCGCGCGTTCGGGCGCGCGCACATGGAGCAGTTCCGTGGCACGAGCCCCGGACGGGTGAAAGTACTTCTCCCAGCGGCAGTAACGTGCAGTGAATACGGCGCCGGCGGTCGGGCAGGCGTGCCGTGATCGCCGCCGGCTGCTACACGCTCGGGTCGGCCCAGGCCACGGGCTCGGTCCGCCAGCCCAGGCGGAGCGAGAGCATCCGGGCGGCGAAGGCGGTGGCGATCGCGAGCAGGGCGGCGCGGGTGGGGTCCCAGCGCAGGCCGACGACGAGGCCGGCGAAGACGACGCTGCCCGCCAGCGCGGCGAGCGCGTACCACTCGCCGGGCTTGAAGACGAGCGGCTCCTCGCGCACGAGCACGTCGCGGACCACGCCGCCGCCGACCGCGGTCACGACGCCCAGCATCACCGACGAGACCACCGGCAGGCCGTACGAGAGCGCCTTCTGCGTCCCGACGACGGCGTAGATCCCGACGCCGAGGGCGTCGGCCAGGGTGAAGATCACCCGCAGGTGGTGCAAGAGCGCGCGGAACAGCAGCGCCGCGGCGCCGCCGGTGAGGGCGGCGAGCAGGTAGCGGCCGTCGGTCAGCGAGGCCGGCGTCCCGCGGGCGAGCAGCACGTCGCGCAGCATCCCGCCGGCGAGCGCCGTCACGAGCGCGAGCACCGTCACGCCGACGAAGTCGTACCCCTTGCGCATGCCGGCGATGGCGCCGGTCATCGCCCAGAGCAGCACGGCGGCGAGGTCGAACGCCACGGCGATGTGGAACGGGTGGTGGATCGTCGTCATCGGGGCGCGCCTATCTACCAGAACCGCGGCGATCCCGCTTCGCTTCCCGGCGAGCGGGCGCCTTCTCCGTGGCCTGCACCGCTCGCAGCGCTGCGGCGCGGAGCCGCTGGCGCGTGGTCTCCGCGGCGCGCCAGGGATCGGCGGCGAGCGCGGCGAGCCTCCGCGGCACGGAGGCGACGGTGTGTGCCGGTGGACGGCGCGCGTCCAGCTCCTCCCACGCGAGCGGCACCGACACCGGCAGCCCGGGGCGCGCCCGCGCCGAGAACGCGGCGGCGGAGGTGTTCGTCCGGTTGTTGCGCAGGTAATCGAGCAGGATCCTGTCCTCGCGCCCCCTCACCGCGAACGCCGTCGTGTAGCGGCGCGGGTCGTGGGCGGCGACCGTGGCCGCGAACGCGCGCGCGAACGCCAGGCACTCCGTCCAGGGCCGCTCCGGCACGAGCGGCACCACGACGTGGAGCCCGACGCCCCCCGTCGACTTCACGAAGCTCTTGAGCCCGAGCGCCGTGAGGGCGTCGCGCACCGTCCGCGCCGCCGCGACGACCTCGCCCCAGGCGACGTGCGGCCCCGGGTCGAGGTCCACCACGATGCGATCGGGCTCCTCGAGGTGGCCGACGCGCGAGTTCCAGGTGTGCAGCTCGACGACGTCCATCTGCGCGAGCGACACGAGGGCCTCGCGCGAGTCGACGACGAGGTACTCCCCGAGCTTGGTGTTCTCCTGGATGCGGACGCGCCGCACCGCCTCGGGCGCCCACTGCTTCGAGTGCTTCATGAAGCGGCACTCGCCTGCGAGCCCTTCCGGACAGTGAAAGAGCGTCAGCGGTCGCCCGACGAGATGCGGCAGCATCGCGTCCGCGACGCGGTCGTAGTAGCGCGCGAGGTCGAGCTTGGTCGTGCCGGAGGCGGGATCGACGACGCGCGCGGGGTGGGAGATGCGGACGCCGGCGACGACGTCCGATCGCGACCGAGACCGCGACTTCTTTCCGTTCACGCTGAGCGTGGCGCTCCCCTCCGTTCGCCCTGAGCGTAGCGGCGCCACAGGCGACGCGGAGTCGAAGGGCGCGGAGTCGAAGGGCTCCTCCCGCACCACGCTCGCCGGGTCGACGTCCTCCCTCACTCCCCGCAGCGACGGATGCCGCACCTTCCCGTCGCCCGTCCACCCGGCGAACGCGACCTCCACCACGAGGGACGGCCGCGTCCAGTGCGCGTCGCGCGCGAGCCAGCCCGTGGGGCGTGGTGTCAACGGGCACGCCTCCTGCTCGAGCGGGGCGAGCCGCGCCCGCAGCGCGCGTCCCTCGGCGCGGCCGAACCCGGTGCCGACGCGGCCGGCGAGGGCGAGCGTGCCGTCCGCCCGGTGAACGCCGACGAGGATCGACCCGAGATCTCCGCTCGGCGAGCCGCCCTGGTCGAGCCAACCCACCACGACGAGCTCCTGCCGCAGCAGGCACTTCGCCTTGCACCAGCTCGCGTCGCGGCCGGGGCGGTAGGCGAGGTCGCGGCGCTTCGAGACGATCCCTTCGAGACCGAGCCGGCACGCCTCGCGGAGCACCGTCGCGCCGTCGCCCTCGAAGTGGTCCGCGTAGCGCACCACGTCGCCCCCGGCGCGGTCGAGCAGCGCCCGCAGCCGCGCCTTCCGCTCCTCGAGCGGCCGCGCGGCGAGGTCCTCGCCGTCGAGGTGCAGGAGGTCGAAGGCGAAGTAGACGAGCCCGCCGCGCGCGCCGCCCGCCATCGCGGCCTGCAGCGCCTCGAAGCTGGTGCGCCCGTCGTCGCGCACGACGCAGGCCTCGCCGTCGAGGAGCGCGGCGCGGACCGGCAGCGCGGCCGCCGCGGCCGCGAGCTCGGGCAGCTCCCGCGTCCACTCCCGGCCCCGGCGCGAGAAGAGCTGCGCCGCGCCGTC
>JBJMQK010000499.1:0-13217 GCA_045802735.1 Anaeromyxobacteraceae bacterium
GTGATGGAGGCGATGCTGCGGATGAAGAAGATCGACATCGCGGCGCTCCGCAGGGCGCACGACGGGACGTAGCGAACCTCTCCGTTCGCCCTGAGCGTAGCGCAGCGGAGTCGAAGGGCGAACGCTCGCGGCGTCCATGTCCGACCCCCCCGTATCCTCTTCTGGTGGAAACGGCCTCGCTCATCGTCGCAGCCGCGCTCTTCCTCGCGATCGGGCTCGGCCTCGGCCTCCTCTTCTCGCGGCACGCCGGCGCGGCAGCGGGGCTCGCCGCCGAGCGGAGCCTCGGAGCCGACCTCGCAGCCGCCCGGCAGCGGCTCGCCGTCGCCGAGGCGGCGCTCGCGGAGGCCCGCGCGCGCGCCGCCTCCTCCGACGAGCGCGCCCGCGCCGACCGCGATCGCATCGAGCGCCTCGGCGCGTCGCTCGCCGCCGCCGAGGCGCAGGTCGCGGCGGAGCGGGCCGCGGCGGCCGAGCGCGCGCGCGAGGCGGAGCGCACGCGCGAGCAGGTCCGCGCCGAGGTCGAGAAGCTCGCCGGGCGCGTGCTCGACGCGAAGGGCGAGGCGCTCCTCGGGCAGAACAAGGCCGGGCTCGAGGCGCTCCTCGCGCCCGTGCGCGAGAAGCTCGAGGAGTTCCGGGCGCGCGTCGAGAGCGTCTCCCTGCAGGACAACCGCGACCGCGCCGCGCTGCTCGAGTCGATGCGCAAGCTCGACCTCGCCCAGGCGCGGCTGCACGACGACGCCGCCGCCCTCGCCCGGGCGCTCACCGGGGACTCGAAGGCGCAGGGCGACTGGGGCGAGCTCGTCCTCGAGCGCCTGCTCGAGAGCGCGGGGCTCACCGCCGGCCGCGAGTACGACCTGCAGGTGAGCCGCACCGACGAGGACGGGGGTCGCAAGCGCCCCGATGCCGTCGTCTACCTCCCGGGCGATCGCGCCATCGTCGTCGACGCGAAGTGCTCGCTCACCGCGTTCGTGGAGGCGACGCGGGCGCCCGACGAGGGCGGGCGCGACGCGGCGCTCGACGCGCACGTGGCCTCGCTGCGCGCGCACGTGAAGGAGCTCGTCGGCAAGAGCTACCAGGACGTCCTGGCGCAGCGCACGCTCGACCTCGTCTTCATGTTCGTGCCCACCGAGGCCGCGTTCCACGCGGCGCTGTCGCGCGACCCGGCGCTGTGCGAGGACGCCTTCCGCCAGGGCATCGGCGTCGTGAGCCCGACGACGCTCCTCCCCACGCTGCGCCTCGTCGCCCACGTGTGGCGCTCGGAGCGCCAGGGCGCGAATGCGCGCCGCATCGCGCAGGACGCGGGCAAGCTCCTCGACAAGCTCGCCGCCTTCGTCGCGGACGTGGACGACGTCGGGGCGCGGCTCGGGCAGGCCCAGCGCAGCTTCGACGCCGCCCGGGCGAAGCTCGTGAGCGGGCGGGGCAACGTCCTGAAGCGCGCCCGCGACCTCGCCGCGCTCGGCGCCCAGGCGAAGCCCGCCACGGTCGAGGCGCTGGCGCACGAGGCGGGCGAGGACGACGGCGACGAGGCGATGCAGGCGGGCCTACGGCCGGCGCTCGCCGAGGCGACCTCGCTCGCGAAGTCCTGACCCCGTGCTGGCGCCCGCCCGGCCTGCCCTCCTCGTCGGGGCGTCGCGTAACGTTCGCTGACATCGCACCTCCGACTCGAACCCACCGTCCTGGAACGAGGTGCAGCCCATGACGAAGTGCGTCGCCGTCTGCCGTCTGACCCTCATCGCCGCAACATTCGCGGTCCTCCTCCCGCTCACCGCCCGCGCCGACGACGGCGACGGCGACAAGGTCCTGAAGTGGGACACGATGGCCGCCGTCGTGGCGCCGTTCCTCGCGGCCGCGGGGACGATCGACGGCGTCCCGGCGGGCGGTGCCCCGTGGCAGCTCACGAGCGGCAAGGGCGAGCTGCGCGCGGACGGACGGCTGAAGGTGCGCGTCCGCGGGCTCGTGCTCGTGAACCCTGGCACGAACCCGTTCACGTCCTTCGTCGCGACGGTCACCTGCCTCGGCAAGGTGCCGGTGCAGACGGGGCTGTTCCCGACCGGCCCCGAGGGGAACGCCGACATCGAGGAGCAGCTCGACCTGCCCTCGCCCTGCTTCGCCCCCGCGGTCCTCGTCGGCGCCCCGCCGACCGCCGCGCGTCCGTTCGGCGCCTGGTTCGCGTCGACCGGCCGCTGACCACCTGCCGCGTCAGGCCCGCAGGATCGCGTCGCCGAGGGCGGAGGTGAGCTTCTCGCCACCGCCCTCGCGCACGACCCAGGTGTTCTCGATCCCGATCGCCGCGACGCCCGGGAAGACGAACTTCGGCTCGATCGCGACGACCTGTCCCGCGACGAGCGGCGCCTTCGCGCCCGGCGCGAGCACCGGCAGCTCGTCCAGCTCGAGCCCGACGCCGTGCCCGACGAAGCGCGCCTGGTCGCCGGGAGGGCCCATGAAGCGGTCGCCGAGGCCGGCCTCGTCGGCCATCGCCCTGGCGCGCTCCCACAGCTCCTGCCCGCTCGCCCCGGGGCGGAGCGCGGCCGACACGGCGCCCTGGATCGCGATCGCCGTCGCGTGCGCGCGCTCCAGCTCCGGCGCGACCGGCCCGAGCACCGCGATGCGCGTCATGTCCACGACGTACCCGCCGAACACCGCGGTCCAGTCGAGCAGCACCGGCTCGCCGCGCCCGATCGGCCGCTCCGAGGCGCCCTGCGGATACGACGGGTGGAGCCCCCGGCCCACCACTGGACCGTCGAAGTAGCCCGGTCCGGCGGCGCTGTCGCCCGCCACGGCGAGGCCCATGAACAGCTCGGCGTTGAAGGCGCGGAGGCGCGGGCTGCCGAGGTTCCCCGCCCTGCGCAGGCGCGCCTCGATCTCCACCGAGAGGTCGAGCTCGCGCATCCCGTCGCGCAGGAGCGCAGGCACCTCGGCGAGCACGGCGCAGAGCCGGTCGGCGCCGTCGCGGATCGTCGCCACCTCGGCCTCGGACTTCACCGAGCGGAGCTCGCGCACGATGGTCGAGGCATCGGCGAGCTCCGCCGCGGGCAGCTGGCGGCGCCACCAGTCGATCGTCGCGGCGGGCACGGCGTCGAGCGTGACCCCGACCTTGCCCCGCGCGCCCAGCACGGCCGCGAGGTCCTTGGACGACGGGAACGGGCGGACGTCGGCGACGGCGCTCTCGGCGCGGGCCCGGGCCGCGCTCTTCCGCACGAGCAGGAGTGGCCCGCCGCTCGCCGGGACCCACAGGGCGCCGTTCTGGCGCGTGCCCGTGAAGTAGTAGACGTCCACCGCGTGGAGGAGGAGCGCGCCCTCGAAGCCTCCGTCGCCCAGCCGCTGCTGGAACCGCTCGATTCGCGCCGCGTGCTCGCTCGCCTGCACCATCCCCCGTGCTTAGCGCGCCCCGAGCGTCTTCACGAGCTTGTTGTAGACCCCCATCACGAGGAGCGGCGTCGGCCACATCCCCACGAAGCGCGCGAGGCGGCTGTTGCCGGCGAGCTCCGCCGCCGCCGAGAAACCCATCGCGCCGAGGGCGGCGAACAGGAAGAGGTGCGACGGCACCTTCGCCGACTGCTGCTCGACGAGGCGCGTGAGGGTGCTCTCGGCGTGCTCACGCCGGAAGACGGGGGCCGGCTCGTACGCCCGCTCGGACGCGTGGGCGGCGGGGTTCACGTCGTGGTCCATGGCGCTCTCCGACGGCGGGGCGGCCTTTCGCCCGGGCTCGTCGCTCCCCACCATCAATAGGCATGGAGGAGGGACACGGTGGAGAGGCGGGCGGGCTCCTGCCCGCGGCGGACGGCTACGGCCCGCTCCTGCAGCGCGACTACTGGGCCGTGGTGGCGGCGTGCCGGCTCGGGCCGGCGGAGGTCATGGCGCTCGTGGCGGAGCACTTCGAGCGCTTCGCGCCGGCGGAGATCGCCGCGTTCCACCGCGACGCGGGGTGCGCGCTCGAGCTGGGCGACGAGCTGCACGTCCGCATCGCGGGGGCGGGCCTCGCGCACGTGCGCGTCGTCCACCGCGACGCGCAGAGCCTCACGCTCGCCACGCTCGCGGGTCACCCCGAGGCCGGGCGCATCACCTTCGGCGCCTACCGCAACGAGCGCGGCGACGTCGTGTTCCACATCCGCAGCCGCGCGCGCGCGGGCTCCGCGCTCAAGTACCTCGGCTGGCGCGGCGTGGGCGAGGCGATGCAGACGAACACCTGGATCGACTTCGTGAACCGCGTGGCGGCCGCCGCCGGCGACGGCGTCGTCGGCAACATCACCGCCGACACCCAGCCCATCGCCGAGGAGCCCGAGGACGTCGCGCGCACGTCACCGACCTTCCTCGCCCGGGGCGACTGACGTGGGCGTCGCGGTCGCGTGGCGCCTCGGGCGCGGCTGGTCCGAGGCGGAGCTGCGCGAGCGGCTCGCCGCGATCGATCCACGCTCCGTGAATTTCGACCCGTCCGGCCCGCTCACGGCGGAGCGCGGCTGGAACGAGGTGCGCTCGCACGCGGTGGTGGCCCGCGAGCGGCCCGGCCCGCCGCTCGCGGACGGTGCGTACGTGCGGGCGCGGCGGCTCGTCGCCGCGTGCGCCCACTCCGACCCGCGCATCGTCGTCGCCCACTTCGACCCGGCCGCGCCGCTCGCCGGCCGCGTGATGCTGCTCGAGCTCATGTCCGCGCGGCTCCACTTCCTCTGCCCGGTCGTCGTCGGCGAGACGCGCGACGACTCGGATGCCGTGCGCGCGACCTCGGGCTTCACCCTCGTGACGCTCCGCGGGCACCTCGAGCGCGGGCGCGAGTGGTTCCTCGTCGAGAAGGACCTCGCGACGGGCGACATCCGCTTCCGCATCGAGGCGAGCTGGCGCTCCGGCGACTTCCCGGGCTGGTGGGCGTGGGCGGGGTTCCAGCTCCTCGGCCGCAGGTCGCAGCGCCGCTGGCACCGCCTGGCGCACGTGCGGCTGCGACGGCTCGTGCTGGCGCGCGCCGAGGGGTCGGGCCGCCGCAGGCTCGCCCACGAGGGCGAGCACGGGCCGACGGAAGGTCCCGAGGTGTACTTCAGCCGCGGCGCGGCGCGCGCGGCGCAGGTCACGGTGGAGCGGGAGGAGGAGCGCATGCGCTGGGACAGGTGGCTCTTGGTGGCGGGGTTCGGCGCGATCGCGGGTGGGCGCAGCATGACCCCGCTCGCGCTCGTCGCGGCGGCGGCGGCGCGGCAGCGCGCCGGAGGCGGCGACCGGCTCGCGCGGGCGCTCGCGTCGCCCTGGGCGGCGGGCGCGCTCGGGGTCCTCGCGCTCGGGGAGCTCGCCGCGGACAAGTGGCCCGCGATCCCCGCCCGCACCGAGGCGGGGCCGCTCGCCTTCCGCGCGCTCTCGGGCGCGGCCGCGGCCGACGTGCTCGCCTCGCGCGCCCAGGCGCCGACCTGGCGCGCGGCGCTCCTCGGCGCGGGCGCGGCCGTGCTCGGGACCTACGCGTTCGCGGCGCTGCGCCGGGCGATCGCGCAGCGGGTCGCGGAGCCCGGGGCCGGGTTCGTCGAGGACGCGCTCGTCGTCGGCGCGGGCGCGGCGCTGCTCGCCCGGCTCGCGCCCGGCGAAGGCGTGGCCGGCGCGGCGATGACGCCGCGCGCCTGGGCGCCGGCCTCGCCGTCGTAGCGGTACCGGCTTGAGGTGACGCTCGTGATGGCGCCGACAGGCGCCGGATCTCGACGAGGGCGGCGGAAGCGACGATGTGGATCACTTCGACGGGTCGCCGCCATCGACCGCGTAGCGCAGGAACAGCATGCTCGCGCGGCGCCGCGCGGAGACGAGCGTGCCGCGGTGGTCCGTCCCGAGGAGGCGGCCCTCGACGAGCCCGAACGCGGTGACGTCGCGCGGCCGCCCGACGAGGCTCGGCGCGACCGTGAGGAACAGCTCGTCGACCGCGCGCTGCGCCAGGAACTCCGCGTGGAGCGTCGGTCCGCACTCGCACAGCACCGCGGTCCCGGCGCCGAGCCCGGCCGCGGCGAGCGCCGTCCGCAGGTCGACGCCGCGCTCTCCGGCCACCGCGACGCGCAGCGCGCTCGAACGCGCCCGCAGCCGCGCCGCCCCGGTGGGCGTCGTCGCCACGAGGACCGGCGCCTCGCCGCCGAACACGCGCAGCCCGAGGTCGAGGTCGCCGCTCGCGGTCACGACGAGCTGGAGCGGCTGCGGCGCCTTGCCGAGCGCCGCGCGCAGCGCGCGGCAGGCGTCGGCGTACTCGCCCGCGAGCCGGTCGGCGGTCCAGAGGTGCTTCGGCTCGGCCCGCAGCGTCCCGGCCCCGATCACCACCGCGTCGGCGGCGGCGCGGAGGAGCGCCATGACGGCGCGGTCGTGCGGATCGCGTCCGCTGATGTCGCCGCCGGTGCCGCGCGGCGGATCGAGGACCACCACGCCGTCCACGCTCGAGACGAAGTTCGTGTACACGTGAGCGCGGTCCGGCCGCGCCGGGAGCCGCAGGGCGCCGTACAGCGCGGCCAGCTCGGACGGCAGCGGAAGCAGGCGCCCTGGGGCTTCGTCGAACCAGACGTCGAGGGGGTCCACGGGCGTCCCCATGGCCGCACCGAGGCGCCGTCGCCACACCTGATGCGGGTGGCGCTCGTCCCCGAACCGCTACGGGCTCGCGACGCCCTTCGAGCCGGCGGCGCTCGTGGAGAACGCGCGCAAGAACGGATTCGACACGTGGAGCGCGCTGGTGGGCGCCGGCGCGGTGCGGACGTACTTCCGGCGCATCACCGGCTGGACGAAGACGGGCACCGCCTCGTCGTCGTGCTCGGGGAGGAGCGCCGGCCCCGGACGGAACCGGAGCGGCTCGCCCCAGCCTCCCTCGAGCGGCACGAGCCCGCGGGCGCGCCGCGAGCCGCGGCCCCACGTCCAGAGCATGCGGCCCGCCGCGGCGAGGACGAGCACCGCGACGGCGATCTGTACGGCTTGCATGACGCCGGGATCTACAGCACCGGTCCGACAGCGCGCGAGCAGAATCGGCACCCGTGGCGAAAGGCTCACGAACGTCGGCACTTGACTCGGCGCCCCGGATGGATCCGGCCGACGTTCACCGCGCCTCGCGCAGCGCCTCCAGCTCCTGCCAGCGCGCGTACAGCCGCTCCACCTCGGCCCCCACCCGCGCCAGCTCGGCCTTGAGCGACGCGACGCGGCCGCCGTCCTTCTGGTACGTGGCCGGGTCGGAGAGCTGGACCTCGATCTCGGCCTTCCGCCCCTCCGCGGCGAGGATCGCGGCCTCCATGCCCTCCAGCTCGCGCTGCTCGTTGAAGGAGAGCTTGCCGGGCTTGCGGACGCGCGCGCCGCCCTTCGACTCCGCGCCCGCGTCGCGGGCCGTCCGCTCGAGGCGCACGGCCGGGACGTCCGCATCGGCTGCGCGGTCCCGCTCGGCCTGGCCCTTGAGGGTCCGGTACATCTCGAAATTGCCGGGGTACCGCACGGCGTGGCCGTCCCCCTCGATGGCGAGCACGGCCGTCGCCACCTTGTCGAGGAAGTAGCGGTCGTGCGTCACGACGAGCACGGCCCCGTCGAACCCGAGCAGGAGCCGCTCGAGCACGTTCAGCGTCACGAGGTCGAGGTCGTTCGTGGGCTCGTCGAGGACGAGCACGTTCGCGCCCTCGAGGAAGAGCTTCGCGAGGAGCAGGCGGTTCCGCTCGCCGCCGGAGAGCGCCTTCACCTTCATGCGCTGCATCGTCACGGGGAAGAGCAGGTCGTCGAGGTAGTCGCGCAGCGCGACCTTGCGGCCGGACAGCTCGATGAAGTCCTCGCCGATCGCGCCGGCGGGGCCGCCGCCCGCCGCCTCGTACACCGTCGTCTCCGGGTCGAGCTGCGCGCGCGCCTGGTCGTAGTAGGCGATCCTGGAGCGCTTGCCGGTGACGACCTCGCCCGCATCGGGCGCGAGCTCGCCGAGCAGGACGCGCAGGAACGTCGTCTTCCCGGCGCCGTTCGGCCCGACGATGCCCACGCGCTCGCCGCGACCGAGCGTGAAGTCGATCCCGGTGAGGATCGGCCGCCCGCCGAGGGCCTTCGCGACCCCGTGCGCCTCGAGGACCACGTGCGAGAGCCGCGGCGCCTCGGCCACCTGCAGCTCCGCCGCGCGCGGGCGCACGTACCCGCGCTCCGCCATGAGCTGCCGCGCGCGATCGATGCGCGCCTTGCTCTTCGTGCGGCGCGCCTCGACGCCGCGCCGGAGCCAGGCCACCTCGCCCTCGATCCAGCGGTCGCGCTTGTGCTGCGCCGTCGAGGCGAGCTGGTCGGCCTCGAGCTTCGTCGCGAGGTAGGCCTCGTAGTTGCCGGGGTAGCTCGTGACCCCGGCGCCCGGCGTGATCTCGACGATGCGGTCGACGAGGTCGTCGAGGAAGTAGCGGTCGTGGGTGACGAGGAGGAGCGCGCCCTTCGTCTGGTCCAGCTCCTCCTCGAGCCAGTCCACCGTGTCGGCGTCGAGGTGGTTCGTGGGCTCGTCGAGGAGCAGCAGATCGGGGCGCGTGAGCAGCGCCCGCGCGATCGCGACGCGCTTGCGCGCTCCGCCCGACAGCTCCGCCACCGGGCGCTCCCACTCCTTCACGCCCAGGCGATCGAGCAGCCGCCGCGCCTCGTGCGCCGTGTCCCAGCCGCCGAGGCCCTCGACCCGGTCGGAGAGCGCCGCCAGCTCGTGCAGCATGCGCTCGTGCGCCGCCTCGTCCCGCTCGGCGGCGAGCCGCTCGGAGAGCGCGGCGTGCGCGTCGAGCGCCGCCCTGAGCGACGCCCGGGCGACCTCCAGCTCGGACGCGACCGTGGCGCCGTCGGCGAACGTCGGCTCCTGCGCGAGGTAGGTGACCGACGCCCCACGCCGGAGCTGCACCTCGCCGCGGTCGGGCTCGGCGGCGCGCGCGAGGCTGCGCATGAGCGACGACTTCCCGGACCCGTTCACGCCGACGAGCCCGACGCGCTCGCCCTCGTCGAGCGTGAAGGTGAGGCCGTCGAAGATCGCGCGGCTGCCGAACGCGAGGCGCAAGCCCGCGGCGTGGAGGAGCGTCACGGCACCTCCATACCGCATCTCGGGCTCGCCCGCGCTCGCCCGCCCGCGCGCTTCCCCTCCCTTCCGGTGCGCCCGCCGGCGCGTTCGGCTAGAGCGTTGGCGGAGCAGCCATGTCCGAAAAGGCCTCGACCGACCCAGCGCACGCCGAGATCCCGCTCGAGCGCGACGTCTTCATGCGCACCCTCCTCCGCCACCTCGCCGGTACGCTCGAGGAGGTCGTCGGCCTGCGCGAGGCCGCGGGGTTCGTGTCCGTGGTCGGCCAGCGCATGGGCGACGAGATCGATCGCGACTACCGGCGCGCCCTCGCGGTCTCGAGCCTGTCGCGCGAGCAGGTGAAGGGCGTCCTCGTCGACCTGAAGCGCCGCATCCAGGGCGACTTCTTCGTCATCGAGGAGCGCGAGGACCGGATCGTGCTCGGGAACCGCCGCTGCCCGTTCGGCGACAAGGTGGTGGGGCGCCCGTCGCTCTGCATGATGACCTCGAACGTGTTCGGGTCGATCGCCTCGCAGAACCTCGGGTACGCCAAGGTGGCCATCGAGCAGGCGATCGCCCGCGGCGACCCGGGCTGCCGGGTCACCGTCTACCTGCAGCCGAGCGCCGACGCGCGCCTGGCGGAGGGGCGCGAGTACGTCCGAGGGTGACGCATGGTGAGGCGCTTCGCTGCGATCGCAGCGCTCGTCTCGGATGGGCTCCTGCTCGTGTCGAAGGAAGGGCGCATCGTGGCGGCGAACGCGCTCGCCGCCGAGCGCCTCTGCTCGACCGCCGAGGCGCTCACCGGGACCGCGCTCGAGGACCACCTCGCCGACCCACCCGGCCACGTCGCCGACCTCCTCGCGCGCTGCCGCCGCAGCACCTCGCCGATCCCGGGGACCTTCACGCCACGTCACGGCACCGGCGCGCGCGTGCGCTGCGACGGCGCGCGCCTCCCCGACGACCTCGTCGAGGGCGAGGCGCTGGTGCTGTTGCGCTGCGCGACGGCGGACGACCGCTTCGGCCTGCTCACGCGCAAGGTCGAGGAGCTGAACCTCGAGATCCTCGAGCGCAAGCAGGCGCAGGCGCAGCGCGAGGCGCTCATCGAGCAGCTCGCGCGCACCGTGCGCGTCACCGAGATGTTCATGGGCATCGTCGGCCACGACCTGCGGAATCCGCTCGCGGCGATCAGCGCCACCGCGTCGCTGGGCCTGCGGCGCGGTCCGCCCGAGGCGCCGCGGCGCGACCTCGAGCGCATCCTCACGAGCGCGCAACGCATGTCGCGCATGATCGAGCAGCTCCTCGACGTCACGCGCATCCGCCTCGGGAACGGGCTCCCGGTCGCGCGCGCCGAGATGGACCTCGCC
Organism: Anaeromyxobacteraceae bacterium; assembly: GCA_045802735.1. Taxonomy (GTDB): domain Bacteria; phylum Myxococcota; class Myxococcia; order Myxococcales; family Anaeromyxobacteraceae; genus Anaeromyxobacter_A. The sequence continues at coordinate 10,330 of JBJMQK010000499.1, forward strand.
GAGGTCGCGCGCCAGGCGATCGCCGAGGCGGAGCGCGCCAACCCGGACCGGCGCTTCGTGGTCGACGTGCGCGGCGCGACGCAGGGCTCCTGGGACCACGACCGCCTCGCCCAGGTCCTCTCGAACCTCCTCGGGAACGCGGTCCAGCACGGCCCGCCGTCCTCGCCGGTGACGCTGACGCTCGACGGCACCGCGCGCGAGAGCGTCACGCTGCGCGTCCACAACGAGGGCACGCCCATCCCGCCGGACCGGCTCGCGTCGCTGTTCGACGCGTTCAACGCCGGCGACCGGTCGCGCGGCCTCGGCCTCGGCCTCGACCTCACCCGCGAGATCGTCGTGGCGCACGGCGGGTCGGTCGACGTCGCCTCGACGGCAGGGGGCGGGACGGCCTTCGTCATCACCCTCCCCCGCGCCGAGCCCGAGGCCGCCCCGAACCGCGCGGCTTGAGCGCGGCGCAGGGTTTTCGGGGCGCACCCACCGGCAGGTGCTCCTGCACCGCTCCGTGGGTGCGCTTTCGCCACGCGGCGGGATTTCCCGAGTCGCCATCGACGTTCGCAGCTGGCCGGCGTATTGCTCAACCGCCGGCGACCACGACATCGGGAGAGGACAGCAATGACCTGGGATCTCACACGCCGCGACCTGCTCAAGGCCGGCTTCACGACGGCGATCGTCACCGCGGCGGGGCCGCTCGAGACCCTGGCCGCCGAGGGGAAGCCCGGCTGGAAGTGGGACAAGGCGCCCTGCCGCTTCTGCGGCACGGGGTGCGGCGTCCTCATCGCGAGCGAGGACGACCGCCTCGTCGCGGTGAAGGGCGATCCCGACTCGCCGGTGAACCGGGGCCTCCTCTGCGTGAAGGGCTACGCCCTCCCCCAGATCGCCTACGGCGCGGATCGCCTCACGAAGCCGCTCCTCCGCATGAAGGACGGCAAGTTCGACAAGAAGGGCGACTTCGTGGAGGTGAGCTGGGAGCAGGCGTTCGACGTCATGGAGCGGGAGTGGCGGCGCGCGCACGCCGAGCTCGGCCCGACGGGCATCGGCGTCATGGGGTCGGGCCAGTACCTCATCCAGGAGGGCTACGCCGCGCTGAAGCTCGCCAAGGTGGGCTGGCGCTCGAACAACCTCGACCCGAACGCGCGCCACTGCATGGCGTCGGCGGTGACCGGGTTCATGCAGACGTTCGGCATCGACGAGCCCTCCGGCTGCTACGACGACATCGAGCTCACCGACACGGTCGTGATGTGGGGCTCGAACATGGCCGAGATGCACCCCATGCTCTGGGCGCGCATCGTCGACAAGCGGCTCCGCGAGCCCACCTACCGCGTGGTGAACCTCACCACCTACTCGAACCGGTCGTCCGAGAACGCCGACCACGAGATCGTCTTCAAGCCGAACACCGACCTCGCGATCTGGAACTACATCGCGCGCGAGATCGTGCGGCGCGGCGCCGTGGACGAGGCGTTCGTGAAGGACCACTGCGTCTTCGCGACCGGCCCCGTCGACATCGGCTTCGGCCTGCGCGACGGCGACGCGCAGGCGTTCGCCGCCGAGAAGGACACGCAGGCGAAGGAGCGCGTCGTGGTGCTCACGCGCGAGGAGGCCATCGGCCGCGGCCTCGACCCGGGCGTCCGCCACGAGCGCAAGCAGGAGGCGGCGTCGAAGGCCGCCGCGCACTGGCTCATCTCGTTCGAGGACTTCAAGAAGGGCCTCGAGCCGTACACGCTCGACTTCGTCGCCGCGCTGTCGCAGGGCGATCCCGACGAGCCGCTCGCCGCGTACAAGGCGAAGCTCGAGGCGCTCGCGGCGTACTACGTCGACCGCCGCCGCAAGGTCGTCTCCTACTGGACGATGGGCTTCAACCAGCACACGCGCGGCACCTGGGTGAACGAGCAGGCGTACATGGCGCACCTCCTCACCGGCAAGCAGGCGAAGCCGGGGAGCGGCGCGTTCTCGCTCACGGGCCAGCCCTCGGCCTGCGGCACCGCGCGCGAGGTCGGCACCTTCTCGCACCGGCTCCCCGCGGACATGGTGGTGGACAACGCCGAGCACCGCGCCCACTCCGAGCACCGCTGGCGCGTCCCGGCGAAGACGCTCAACCCCAAGGTCGGCAGCCACATCACCCAGATGATGCGCGACCTCGAGGACGGGAAGATGAAGTGGCTGTGGGTCCAGGTCACGAACCCGTTCCAGTCGACCGCCAACGCGAACCACTGGATCACGGCGGCGCGCGAGAAGGACTGCTTCATCGTCGTCTCCGACATCTACCCGACGCTGTCGGGCAAGGTCGCGGACCTCATCCTCCCGTCGGCGATGGTCTACGAGAAGTGGGGCGGGTACGGGAACTCGGAGCGCCGCACCCAGCTCTGGCGCGAGCAGGTGGCGCCGCCCGGCGACGCGAAGAGCGACCTCTGGCAGATCATGGAGTTCTCGAAGCGCTTCAAGCTCGCGGACGTGTGGGGCCGGCAAAGAGTTCCGGGCCTCAAGGCCGACGGCTTCGAGGACGGCGCGCTGCCGGACGTGCTCGCCGACGCCGAGAAGATGGGCTACCGCCGCGACCAGTCGCTCTACGAGGTGCTCTTCGCGACCCCCGAGAACCGGAAGGTGAGGTGGCCCGACCCGGTCGCGCGCGGGCACGCGAACCACACCGTCCTGCACGCGAAGATCGACTGGTTCCCGGAGAAGGCGCTCTTCGAGGAGTACGCCGGCTTCGGGCGGGGCCACGGTCACGACCTCGCCCCGTTCGACACGTACCTGCGCGACGACGTCCACGGCCTGCGCTGGCCGGTGGTGGACGGGAAGGAGACCCGCTGGCGCTTCAACGAGGAGCACGATCCCTACGCGCGCCGGGGGAGCGGGATCGACTTCTACGGCAAGCAGCAGAAGCGGCTGCC
>JBJMQK010000514.1:0-6705 GCA_045802735.1 Anaeromyxobacteraceae bacterium
GCGACGGCGCTTCCCTGCCGAGCAGGTCGTCTGGCTCGTGCTCGGAATGGCGCTGTTCCGGGACGTCGCGATCACCGATGTCGTGAAGTACCTGGCGCTTGTCCTGCCCGGTTCGGGGGCGCGTGCGATCGCGGACAGCGCGGTCGCGCAGGCGCGGGCACGGCTCGGTCCGTCGCCTCTGCGCTGGCTGTTCGAGAGGTGCGCGGAGGTATGGGCCAAGGGCAGCGCCGACCGTCTCCGCTGGCGCGGTTTGGCGGTGTACGGGGTCGACGGCACCACCGTTCGGGTACCCGACAGCCCGGAGAACCGCGCGACGTTCGGAGGCCAGGGCGCCGGTGGCGGCCGCGGAATGAGCGGGTACCCGATCGTCCGCGTCGTCACGCTGATGGCGCTGCGAAGCCATCTGCTGCTGGCCGCGCGCTTCGGACCCTACAACGTCAGCGAGCGCACGCACGCTCGGGATCTGTGGCCATCCGTTCCGGATGACTCGCTCGTGGTCGTCGACCGGGGCTTCATGTACGCGAAGGATCTCGTGCCGCTGCAGGCCAACGGCACGAATCGCCATTGGCTGACCCGCGCGCGGAAGAACAACAAATGGCGTGTCGTGAGACGACTCGGCCCCGGCGACGCCCTCGCCGAGGTGCTCGTGAACCGCGGCTCGCGACGGGAGGATCCGACGCTGCCCGAGCGCTGGGCCATGCGCGCCATCCGCTACCGGCGGCGCGGTTTCCGCGAGCAGACGCTGCTCACCTCGCTCCTCGACCCCGTGAAGTACCCCAAAGCAGAAGTCATCGCGCTCTACCATGAACGATGGGAGCTTGAGCTCGGGTACGACGAAGTGAAGACCGAGATGCTGGAGCGCGAGGAGGCAATCCGCAGCAGGAGCCCCGCTGGAGTCGAACAGGAGCTCTGGGGAGTCGCCCTCGCTTACAACCTCGTGCGGCTGGAGATGGAACGGGCCGCCGAAGTTGCCCAAGTCCCACCGACTCGGATGAGCTTCGTCGGATGCCTCAGAGCCATCAAGTTCCAGCTCGTGCTCTTCGCCGCCATCAGCCCAGGGAAGATGGCGAAGATACTCGACAGGTTCCACGGCGAACTCGCCGCAGCGTGCGTGCTTCCGCCGCGGCGCTCGGAACGCCTCTACCCGAGAGCCGTGAAGGTCAAGATGAGCAACTACCCCCGCAAGCGGCCCGTTAAGTGACTGGCATTGGGGCTAGCGGTCGTCGAGCGCGCCGTCCTCGAGGTGGTCCGCGTCGCCCCAGCGGACGATCGTCCAGACGCCGGCGGCCCAGCGGAAGTGGTTCACGCCCGCGTTGACCATCGTGTGCGTGCGCGGCGCGGTGAGGGCGAGGCCCATCACCTCCCGATAGAGGACGCTCAGGAAGCCGCCGTGGGTGACGACCGCCAGCGCGCCGCCGGGGGCGCCGCGGGCGAGGCGCTCCATCGCCTCGACGACGCGCGCGCGGAAGGCGAGGAGGCTCTCGCCCCCGGGGACGACGAAGGCCGGATCCGTGGCGGCCGCCCGCGCGCTGTCCGGATGATCGCGGCCGATCTCGTCCCAGGTCTTGCCCTCGAACAGCCCGAACGCCCGCTCCCGGAGGCCCGCGTCGGGCCGCACCTCCAGCCCGGTCGCGCCCGAGACGGCGTCCGCCGTGGCGCGCGCGCGGCCGAGGTCGCTGCTGTGCAGCGCCGAGAGCGCCTCGCGCGCGAGGCGCCGCGCCACGGCCCGCGCCTGGGCCTCGCCGCGCGCCGTCAGCGGGCTGTCCTGGTGGCCCTGGATGCGCCCCTCGCGATTCCAGGCGGTCTCGCCATGGCGGACGACGTACAGGTCGACGTGGCTCACCGCGAGGGTGATAGCACGCGTGCCGTCGGCGCCGCCGGTCCGCGCGCGCGGACAGGCAGGCGGTTACACGTTCCCGCGTGACCGGATCGACCTTCGAGCTCTGGGTGGTACGCCACGGCGAGACCGAGTGGGCGCGCCTCGGGCGGCACACGGGGCGGACCGACATCCCGCTCACGGCCGAGGGCGAGCGGCAGGCGCGCGCCGTGGGGGCGCTCCTCGCCGGGCGGCGCTTCGCGGCGGTGCTCACGAGCCCGCTCAGGCGCGCGCAGGACACCTGCCGCCTCGCGGGGTACGGAGACGTCGCGCGCGTGGAGCCGGATCTCGCCGAGTGGGACTACGGCGACTACGAGGGCCGCCTCGGCGCCGACGTGCGCAAGGAGATCCCGGGGTGGACCGTCTGGACCGGTGAGCTGCCCCACGGCGAGACCATCGACGAGGTGGCGGCGCGCGCGCGGCGCGCCCTCGCGGCGGCCGAGGCCGCGGGCGGCGACGTGCTCGTCTTCGCGCACGGCCACGTGCTGCGCATCCTCTCCGCGCTCTGGCTCGGGCTCCCGCCGCGCGGCGGCCAGCTCCTCGCGCTCTCGCCGGGCGCGCTGTCGGTGCTCGGCTTCGAGAGCGGCGCGCACGTGCTGCGCCTGTGGAACCGCGAGGCGTCAACGGACGAGCGTGAATCCCGAACACGCGAGCGCGCGAAGCGTTAGACCGTCCGCATGAGCGACGCGAGCGGAAGGAGCCCCTGGCGCGATCACGGCGTGCGCATCGTCCGCGCCGGCGAGCTCGACCCCGCGACCGCGCAGACGCCGGGGATGAGCCGCGCCGCGGCGATCGACCGCGCGCGGGCGGGCGCGCAGCAGCTCTGGGCGGGCACGGTGACGATCCACCCCGACGCGAAGACCGGCGCGCACCACCACGGCGCGCTCGAGAGCGTCATCTACGTCGTGAAGGGGCGCGCGCGGATGCGCTGGGGCGATCGCCTCGAGTTCACCGCCGAGGCAGGGCCCGGCGACTTCATCTTCGTCCCGCCGTACGTCCCGCACCAGGAGATCAACGCCGAGCCGGCGCAGCCGCTCGAGTGCGTCCTCGTGCGGAGCGGCGGCGACGCCGTGGTCGTGAACCTCGACATCGCGGCGGTCGAGGAGCCCGAGACCGTGTGGACGGATCCCATCCACCCGCCGCCGCGCTGACCGGGGCGGACGCGGCGTGGGTCACCCTTGCGGCCGCCGGACTCGTCCGCTACCGTCGCGGCGCTCGTCTGCGGCGAGGCGACACCTCGTCGCACGGGGCCGGGCGGTCGGGGCCATTCGAGGACGCGCGGTGTCGAGAACGGTGTTGATCGGCGTGGCAGGGATCGTCGCGCTCGGCGCCGCCGGGACCGCGCTCGTCCTGCTCGCCGACCAGCAGGCCGACGGCGCTCCGCAGCTCGCGGGAGCCACTCCGGCCGAACCCGCTCCCGCTCCCGGTCCCGTCGCGCCGCCCGAGCCCCCCGCTCCCCCGATGCAGTGGCCGGAGGGGCTCATCTCCATCCAGCTGCCTCCCATCACCGTGGCGCGCGACCTGACGGCGGCGCTGGCTCGGTGCCACCGGGTCAACGCGATGACCTCGGGCAGCCCGGCGGTCCTCACGCTGGAGCTCGAGGCGCGGGACCCCGTCAACCTCGTGGTCCTCGACGCCGAGGTCGCGAGCCCCGGCGCCGCGAGCGAGGGGCTCATCGCGTGCGCGCGCGAGATCCTCCGCGGACGACGGGTGGAGGTCGGGGACGTCCCGCTCGGCCGCCACTTCGTGGCGAGGTACGAGGTCACGCCGCCCCTGCCTCCCGTCGCGCCGCCCGTCCGCGACGCCCTGGCGCCAGCGCAGGCCGACGCGCGGCCAGGTCGGGTCGACCCGCCTCCCGTGATGCCCGCGGAGCCACCAGCGGCCACGCGTCAGCAGGTGCTGCGCCGCCGCGGCGGCGGGTCGCGCTGACGCTCGGTCGCGGTACCCGAGCAGCGCCCGACGCCTGGTTCGACGCGCGCAAGGTCCGATCGAGCCGATTGACGCCAACTCCGTGTGTCGATTGACCGCCAGAATCTCCGCGCAATTTGATTGAGATCAATACGACACGGACGCCCGGTACCATGCGCCCCTGACTGTGGCGTCGCCTCGGCAGGACACATTGTCCCGTCGCGGTGCGACACATTGTTTTCGGACTCACGAAGTTCCAGGCAGTGCGGCAGATGCCGCGGACGGGCGAGGGCCCCATGAGCCGTATGACGAGAGCAGCAGCAGTCCTCCTCACGATCGCGCTGGCGAGCGCGGCGCAGGCCGACCTGAACCGGGTCGGACCGACCGCGCTGCCTTCGCCTCCGCAGAACGGATTCCCGGCCTGGTACCAGGACCTCAACGGCACGGTGCTCGACCTCTGCATCCCCGACAGCGCCGATCCGGGCGGCCTGCAGGCCGCCGCGTGCCTGCTCACGCCGGGCGGCGGAATCCCCACGCCGCCCTACGTCTTCCCCACGAACTACCCTGACGAGATCTTCTTGTTCCGGGCCACCTCCGACGTCGCCACCAGCGCGGCCACGCGCGCCGTCCTGGTGCTGGCCCTCGAGGGCGCCTTCGGCACCGGCGCGGCCGCGCCCGGGGCGCAGATCACCTTCACCCGCATCCGCGTCACCGCGGGCGTTCCCTTCGACGGCACCTACACCGTGAACCACCCGTACGGAAGCGAGACCTTCCCCAACGTGGTGGCCGCGGGCGGTAACCGCGACATCAACTTCACCGAGGACATCGGCATCGGCGCCCCGGGCGACTTCACGGGCGCCCTCACCAGCCGCGTCGGCCCCTTCCTCATGCCGTCGGCCACCTCGGGCGGGGCCGCCAGCGCCCCGCTCACGCTGAACGGCGCACAGTTCATCGGTGACGGCCTCACCCTGAGCTCCATCACCGGCGCCCCCTTCGCCAACTGGTTCGAGATCTGCGGGCCGTTCGACGGCCCGACGAGCGCCGACCGCTGCATCCGCCAGCCCCTCTTCACGATGACCGGCCGGCTGCACAACTTCGCGACCGATCCCATCGGCAGCCCGCTCACGGTCCACCGCGCCACCTACGCCCGCGACGCGACCGGCGCGACCGCCCAGCTCGACGTGAACGCGACCGCGATCCCCGGCATCGGCCAGGGCGCCGCCAAGCTCACCGTCGCCGCCCCGGGCGTCTCGTCCGTGCTGATGCTCGGCCCGTCCACGCCGGCGCTCGGCGACTTCTACGCGCAGGGCATCCCGGTGCCCCCCACCAGCGTCCCGTCGGTCGTCACGGTCATCAACAGCGGCGACGCCCCGCCGTCCTCCATCACCCACCACGTCGTCGACGAGGTGCGGGTCACGCAGGCGGACTGGAACCCGGCCGCCGGGACGCTGACGGTGGTGGCGACCTCGAGCGACAAGTTCGCGTCCGGCGTCCCCGCCGCGACGCCGGCCCTCCGCCTCGACGGCTTCCTCACGGCGACCCAGCTCCCCGGCGGCATCGCGGGCGATCCGGCGTCGGTGACGATCACCGCCAGCGCGGTCCTCGTCCCGCCGCCCTCCGTCACGGTGTCCTCGTCCGCCGGCGGGCAGGGCTTCTCCCCCGTCTCCATGGGCCTCGCCGCGCCGTTCCCCTGCGGCGTGCCTTTCACCCAGGATGACAGCGTCGTGACCCTCCAGGGCGCCCCCGTCGTCATCTCGGTCCTCGCGAACGACAGCTTCGGTGCGGCCTGCCCGCTCACGGCGCCCGGCCTTCCGGTGATCCTCGCCCCCGGCCCGACCAGCGGCACCGCCGTCGTGAACGCGGACGGCACGATCACGTTCACCTCGAGCCTGACCGGCACGGCCAGCTTCCGCTACACGCTGGCCGACGCCCAGGGCACCTCGAACGTCGGGACCGTGACCGTCACGGTGAACACGAACCCCGCCGGCGCGGTTCCGATCGCCGTGGCCGACGGCCCCTTCACCGTGCAGGTGGGCTCGCCGCTCGTCATCCTCGCCACCGCGCTGACCGGCAACGACATCGCCAACGGCGGCACCCTCAACCCCGCCTCGATCCAGATCGTCGCCGGCTCGGTGACGGGTGGCACGGCGACGGTGGCCGCCAACGGGAACGTCACCTTCACCGCAGGCGCCACGGCTGGTAACTTCGGCTTCTCCTACACCGTCGCGAACACGGCGGTCGCGCCCGCCGTTCCCCAGCGCTCGGCGCCCGCGAGCGTCTCGATGACGGTGGTCGCCGCTGGTGACCAGCTCACCATCGCCTCCGCCCGGTACCGCGCCAACCAGCAGCGCTGGATCGTGTCCGGTACCTCCACGGTGAACGCGGGCAACCAGGTCACGATCACGCTGTTCCGCGGCGGCACCCGGATCGGGGTCGTCGGGACGGTGCCCGTCGTCCTCGGCGCCTGGAGCCTCGATCAGCCGCGCTCGACCGTCGTCGCGCAGAACGGAGACGTGGTCGTCGCCACCTCCGCCGCGGGTGGAACTGCCACGCTCGCAGTCCAGATCAAGTAGCGGCACCATCCGGTCACGGTGAAGGGGGCCGGCGGCGCCATGCCGCCGGCCCTCGTCGCGTGTGGCCCTGTCACCGATGGTCCGTGTGGCGGGGCATGAGGCCTCGGGTGTATCGAGGAGAAACCCCGCAGTCGAGAGGAGGCCCAGGCGATGGCCTCTCGTACCCCGATGACGGCGGCCGCGGCTCGACGGCGGGATCCCCGTCCGCCGCTACGCGGTGGTGGTCAACAACTTCGACGGCCAGACGGCGGTCGCGCCGAGCCTGGTCACCTACAGGTAGCGCGGTGCGGGCGCCGCGGCTTCCCGGCGCCGCTCACCACGGCGTCGGCAGATAGTCTTTGAAGAAGA
>JBJMQK010000635.1:0-3939 GCA_045802735.1 Anaeromyxobacteraceae bacterium
GGGGTCGGGGTCGGGGTCGGGGTCGGGGTCGGGGTCGGGGTCGGGGTCGGGGTCGGGGTCGGGGTCGGGGTCGGGGTCTGGGTCTGGGTCGGGGGATTCCGTTCACCCTGAGCGTAGGCCGCGGAGCGGCCGGAGTCGAAGGGCGCGAGCCCGAACGCCAGCGCGAGCGCCGCGAGGCGCCACGTCATGCCCGCTCCCGCGCGTCGCGATCGCCGGCGAGGCGATCGAGGTTCGAGATGATGCGCTCGAGCCCCGCCCGCACGGCCGCGATCTCGGCGGGGCTCATCCCGGCGACGACCGCCTCGCGCACCTCGGCGGCGACGGGTGCGAGCTGCGCGACGAGGCGCTTCCCGGCGGCCGTGAGGAAGACGCAGGCGCGCCGGCGGTCCTCGGGGTCGGCCTCGGTGCGGACGAGGCCGCGGGCCTGGAGGGCGGCGAGCGAGCGCGACACGGAGGGTGCATCGGCCCGCACGCGCGCCGCGATGCGCGCCTGGGAGATCCCGGGGTGCTCGCGGACGGCGATGAGCGCCCAGAACTGCTGCGGCGTGAGGTCCGCGTGGCTCACCCGCGCGAGCACGAGCTGCTTGATGCGGCGGCGCGCAGCGGCGATGAGGACTCCGAGGTATTCTTGCATGGCCAACCGTTGCGGACACAAGTATCCCCGCCGGCCGCGAGGGTCAACGCACGCACCATGAAGAAGCGTGAAGCGGCGCGGGCGCGTTCCGCCCGGGTCGCTCGCGCGGCTCCGCGCCTCGAAGGCGAACGCGCTAGCGCGCCCGGTCGCGCTGCGGCAGCACGCCGCGGAGGACCTCGTGGGCGCGCCGCAGCATCTCGGCGGTCGTGTCCCAGCCGATGCAGGCGTCGGTGACCGAGCAGCCGTAGCGGAGCTGGGTCGGGTCGTCCGGGATGGGCTGGTTCCCGGGCTCGATGAAGCTCTCGACCATGAGGCCGACGACGGAGCGGTTCCCCTCGCGGATCTGGTGCACCACGTCGCGCATCACGAGCGGCTGCAGCTCCGGCTTCTTCCACGAGTTCGCGTGCGAGCAGTCCACCACGATGTTCTGGGGCAGCTTCGCCTTCGCGAGCGCGCCCTCGGCGAGCGAGATCGACACGGTGTCGAAGTTCGGGCGGCCGCCGCCGCCGCGCAGCACGAGGTGCCCGTAGCGGTTCCCCTGCGTCCGGATGATCGCCGAGCGCCCCTGGCCGTTGATGCCGAGGAAGGAGTGCGGGCCGCCCGCCGAGACGATGGCGTTCACCGCGGCGTCCACGTCGCCGTCGGTGCCGTTCTTGAATCCCACCGGCGTCGAGAGGCCGGACGACATCTCGCGGTGCGTCTGCGACTCGGAGGTGCGGGCGCCGATGGCGGTCCAGGAGACGAGATCGCCATAGTACTGCGGCGCGATGGGGTCGAGCGCCTCGGTGCCGGCCGGGAGCCCGAGCTCGTTCACGTCGCGGAGGAAGCGGCGGGCCCGCTCCATGCCGACGTCGATGCGGAACGAGTCGTCCATGAACGGATCGTTGATGAACCCCTTCCACCCGAGCGCGGTGCGCGGCTTCTCGAAGTACACGCGCATGACGAGGACGAGCGTCTCCTCCACCTCCTCGGCGAGCGCGCGCAGCCGCCGCGCGTAGTCGAGCCCGGCCACGGGGTCGTGGATCGAGCACGGGCCGACGACGACGAAGAGGCGCGCGTCGCGGCCGTCGAGGATGGCCTCGACCGCGCGGCGGCCGCGGAGGACGGTCTGGGCGGCGCGCTCGCTCTGGGGGACGTGAGCCTTCACCTCGTCCGGCGAGGGCATGAGGTCGAAGGCGGCGACGTTGAGGTTCTCGGTCTGTTGCATGGCGCTCGGGGATGGGGGCCGGATAACTACACGGGCGTGGACTATACACGCCTCGGCCGCACCGGGCTCCAGGTCTCCCGCCTCTGCCTCGGCACCATGACGTTCGGCCTGCAGTGCGACGAGCGGACGTCGGTCGGCATCCTCGACGCCGCCTTCGTCTCGGGCGTCACCTTCATCGACACCGCCGATGCGTACCCGCTCGGCGGGACGGTCGAGACGGCGGGGCGGACGGAGGAGATCGTCGGGCGCTGGCTCCGCGGGCGCCGCCACGAGGTCGTCCTCGCGACCAAGTGCGCGAACCCCATGTCCGCGCGGCGCTGGGACCGCGGGAACTCGCGGAAGCACGTCCTCGACGCGATCGACGCGTCGCTCCGGCGGCTCGGCACGGACCACGTCGACCTGTACCAGCTGCACTACCCCGATCCCGAGACCCCCATCGACGAGACGCTGCGCGCGCTCGAGGACGTCGTGCGCTCGGGGCGGGCGCGCTACGTCGGCTGCTCGAACTTCCTCGCCTACCAGGTCGCGCGGGCGCTCGGCCGCAGCGAGGCGCTCGGCGTCGCGCGCCTCGACTCCGTGCAACCGCGCTACAACCTGCTCTTCCGCGAGAACGAGCGCGAGCTCTTCCCGCTGTGCGAGGAGGAGGGGCTCGGCGTCCTCCCCTACAACCCGCTCGCGGGCGGGCTCCTGACCGGGAAGCACGCCTGGGGCAGGCCGCCCGAGGGGACGCGCTTCACGCTCGGCACCGCGGCGCAGCGCTACCTCGACCGCTACTGGCACGAGCGCATGTTCGAGACCGCGCGCGCGCTCGCGGCCGTCGCGCGCGACGCCGGGCTCGAGGTGGCGACGATGGCGGTCGCGTGGGTCCTGGCGCATCCGGCCGTCACGGCGGCCATCCTCGGCGCGAGCCGGCCCGAGCAGCTCGCCCCGACGCTCGCGGCCGCGAAGGTGCGGCTCGCACCGGAGGTGAAGACGCGCCTCGACGCGCTCACCGCCGAGTACCGCCGCGGCGATGTCGGTCGGTGAGGCGGAGATCCGGGCGCCTGCGCGGGGGCTGCGGCTCGTGCTGGTGCTCGGGACGCTCACCGCGATCGGGCCGCTGTCGATCGACATGTACCTCCCCGGCTTCCCCGCGGTCGCGCGCGAGCTGGGAACGAGCGTCGCCGCGGTCCAGCTCACGCTCGCGACCTACCTCGCCGGCCTCGCGGTGGGCCAGCTCCTCTACGGCCCGCTCTCGGACCGCGTCGGGCGTCGCCCGCCGCTCATGGCGGGGCTCGTGCTCTACGCCGGCGCCGCGGTCGCCTGCGCGGCGGCGCCGTCGCTCGGGTTCCTCGCCGCCGCGCGGTTCGTCCAGGCGCTCGGGGGCTGCGCCGGGCTCGTCGTCTCGCGCGCGGTGGTGCGCGACCACTTCGACGTGAAGGAGTCGGCGCGGGTCTACTCGGCGCTCATGCTCGTCATGGGCGCGGCGCCGATCCTCGCGCCGCTCCTCGGTGGCCAGGTGCTCGCGCTCGGCGGCTGGCGCGCCATCTTCGCGCTCCTCGCGTGCGTGGCCGTGGCGATGCTCGCGCTCGTGGCCCTGGCGCTTCCGGAGAGCCTGGCGCCGGCGGCGCGCGTCCGGCGCACGCCGGGCGAGACGGCGCGCGCGCTCGCCGGCGTCCTCGCGCACGGGCGGTTCGTGCGCCTCTCGCTCGCGGGAGGCGCGATCCAGGCCGCCATGTTCGCCTACATCGCCGGTTCACCGTACGTCTTCATCGAGCTGTACGGCGTCCCTCCCTCGCGCTTCGGCCTCGTCTTCGGCGCGAACGCCGTCGGCATCATCACCTCCTCGCAGGTGAACCGCTGGCTCGCCGGGCGCGTCGGCGTCGCGCGCGCGCTGCGCGGCGGGATCGCGGTGGCGCTCGCCGCGTACGCGGCGCTCTACGTCGCGGCGCGCGCGCACGCCGGCCTCGCCGCGTTCCTCCCGCCGCTGTGGGTCGGCGTCTCCTGCGTCGGCATCGTCCTCCCGAGCGCGACGGCCGCGGCGATGGCGTCGTACGGCGCGCAGGCGGGCAGCGCGTCGGCGGTGCTCGGGGTGTTGCAGGCCGCCTGCGGCGCGATC
>JBJMQK010000698.1:0-12373 GCA_045802735.1 Anaeromyxobacteraceae bacterium
CTCGCCGCGTGGAGCGCGCGCGCGGTGGGGCGGGCGGCGCGCGCCGCCGGGGCCGAGGTGCCGCGGCGGGCCGCCGCGTGACCCCGCCGTCGCCGCGCGAGCGCGCCGCGGCGGCCGCGCCGTACGCCGCCGTCCCCCTGCTCGTGCTCCTCTTCCACGCGCGCGCCGCGGCGCCCGGGCAGGCGTTCGTCGGCGACGACCTGCGGAACTTCTTCTTCGCCGTGCGCGAGGCCACGGCGGGCGCGCTCCGCGCCGGCCACCTCCCCGGCTGGCAGCGCGGGATGTTCCTCGGCTACCCGCTCCTCGCCGACCCCCAGGCCGCGCTCCTCGATCCCGCGACCTGGCTCACGCTCCCCTGGGACGCCCCCCGCGCGCTCACGCTCGGCGCGCTCTTCCACCTCTGCGTCGCAGGCTGGGGGATGGTCTTCTGGGTGCGCGTGCGCGGGCTCTCCTCCGGGGCGGCGCTCCTCGGGGCGGTGCTCCTCGCGCTCGGGGCGAAGCAGACCGTCCACCTCCAGCACTGGAACTTCGCGGCGTCGATCGCGTGGTGGCCGTGGATCCTCGCCGGCCTCGACGGCTTCGAGCGCACGGGGCGCGGCCGCCACCTCGCGCTCACCTCCTTCGCCGCCGCGTTCTCCTGGCTCGGCGGCGCGGCGCAGATGGCCTACTTCGGGACGCTCGTCGCCGGCGCGTACGCGCTCGTCCTCGCGCCCGCGCTCTGGCGCCGGCGCCCCGGCGACGCGCTCCTCGCCCTCGCCGCGGCGCCCTTCGGGCTCCTCCTCGCCGCGCCGATCATCCTCCCGGTCGCCGAGCTGGCGCGGCTCGGGCCGCGGGGCGCGGGCGTCGACTACCGGTTCGCCTCGAGCTGGAAGTGGCCCGACCGCTGGGGGTTCGCGCTCTTCCTCCTGCCGAAGGCGTACGGCGGCGCCTGGTACCTCGACGAGATGAACCTCTGGGAGGCGACGGGCTACCTCGGGATCCTGCCGCTCGGCCTCGCCGCTGCGGCGCCGCTCCGCCGGCGCGGGCTCTGGCTCTTCGCGCTCCTCGCGGGCGTGGGGATCTGGCTCTCGTTCGGCGACGACGCCTGGCTCGGCCTGCACCGCGCGCTGTACCGGTACCTGCCCGGCTACGGGTCGTTCCGGAACCCGACCCGTTCGCTCATGGTGACGTCGCTCGCGAGCGCGATCCTCGCCGCCGAGGGGCTCGATGCGCTCCGCGACCGCACCGCCTGGCCGCGCCTGTGGCCGCGGGCCGGGCTCGCGCTCGCCGCCGTCGTGGCGCTCGCGCCGAACCTCGCGCGCTTCCCCTCGTTCTCGCTCGATCGCGAGGCGGCGCGCGACGGCGCGGCGGCGGCGGTGGTGTTCGCGCTCGCCGGGCTCGCCTGGCTCGCGGCGGGCCACCGGCTGCGCCTCGTTCCGCGCTGGCGCGTGCTGTGGGCGCTCGCGCCCGCGGCGATCGCCTTCGCCGACCTCTTCACCGCCTTCGGCGCGATGAACCCGGTCGCGCCCGCCGCGGGCGAGCGCCCCTTCCTCGCCGACCTCGCAGCCGAGGTGCCCGCCGCGCCGGCGCCGCGGCGGGTCGCGGTGGTCGCGAAGTGGGGCCGCACCGCCAACGCGCCGCTCCGGAACGGCTGGGAGGGCGTGACGGGCTACGGACCGACCGTGATCCAGCGCGTGCGCTCGCTCCTCGAGGCGACCCGCACCGACCGCGTCGCGCCGCCGTCGCCGGTCGCCGCCGACACGAACTTCCCCCGCCCGCGGCCGACCTCGCCGCTCTGGCCGCTCCTCGCGGCGCCGCTCGTCGTCGCCGACGACCCGCTGCCGCTGCCGCGCATCGCCGAGGCGCGGCGCGAGTGGGAGAAGCCGACCGCGCTCTACCGCGCCGAGGCGCTGCCGCGCGTCTTCTGGGCGGGCGCCTGGTCCTCGGCGCCGGACGAGGCGATCGCCGGTGTGATGCTCCTCGCGGCGCGGGGCGACCGCGCCGTGCTCGCGCCCGACGCCCCGCAAGGCTTCCCCGCCGCGGGCGCGCAGCCGGGAGGGCCCGTCGCCGCGGCGCGCGTCGCCGTGGACGGCGGCGCGCTCGAGGCCGAGGTCGTCGCGCCGCGCGACGGCGTCGCGGTGGTGCTCGAGCCCTGGTTCCCGGGCTGGCGCGCGACCGTCGACGGCGCGCCGGCGCCGCTCGCGCGCGCCGACTTCGCCTTCATGGCGGTCCCGGTGCCCGCCGGACGCCACGTGCTCCGGCTCGCCTACGCGCCGACGCAGCTCGGGCGCGGGGTCGCCGTCGGCGCGGCCGCGCTCACGCTGCTCGGCGCCGCCCTGGCGCTGCGCCGACGGCGCCGCCCCGCGACGCCAGCTTCGCGGCCTTGAACACCTCCGGGAAGCTCCGCATCCCCAGGATCGCCGCGACCGACATGACGCCGCCGAAGAGCGCGCCCATGATGCCGTGCGAAGCCGCGTCCGAGCCCGCGAGGTAGAGCCCCGGGACCGGCGTGCGCGCCCCGAGCCAGGGCAGGCGGTAGCGCTCGGGGACGGCGGGGAGGCCGTAGGCGGCGCCGCCCGCGTGCCCGGTCATGAACTCGGTCGTGAGCGGCGTCGACAGCTCCTCGTACGCCACGAGGCGGCGGAACCCGGGGTGCCGAGCCTCGACGAGGTCGAGGAGCCCGCCGCCGGTCCGCGCCTTCACGGCGTCGTAGGCGGCGCCGCGCCGGCGCCAGGGCGTCCCGTCGAAGCGCGCGAACGCCTCGCGGCTCACCGGCGCGATGAGCTCGGCGGTGGCGCCGCGGGCGGCGGGATCCTTGAGCGACGGAAAGGAGAGGTAGGCGAGGTGCGCCCGGCCCTCGATGAGCTCGTCCGAGCGCGCGGCGAGCGCGTCGTGGTCGAGCCCGGCGTACAGCCAGCGGTTCTCGCCCTCGAACCCGAGCGCCTGCGCGCCGTCCGCGAGCCCGAGGTAGAGCGTGACGTAAGAGTACGGCGCGCCGAGGCGCTCCACGTCGGCGCGGATGCGCGCCGCGCCGGGGACGCCGCCCGGCACGAGGCGCAGGAGCGTCGCCGCGGCGCCTGCATCGGAGACGACGACCGGCGCCCGGAAGACCCGCTCCTCGCCGCCGCCCGGCGCCGCCCGCCGCTGCACCGCGCGCACGCCCACCGCGCGACCGCGCTCGACCAGGATCTCCCTCACCTCGTGATCGACGAGCAGGTCGCCGCCCGCCCCGCGCACCACCGCGGCGGCGCCCTCGGCGATCGCGCCCGCGCCGCCCTCGGGATAGAAGCCGCCGGCGAGGTAGTGCGCCACGATCGTCGCGTGGATGGCGAAGGCGCTCCGGGCCGGCGGCAGCCCGTAGTCGCCCCACTGCGACGCGAGGAGCGCGCGCAGCTCCGGCGCGCGGAAGCTCCGCGCGAGATAGGCGCCGGTGGTCTCGAGCGGGAGACCCGAGCGCGCGCGCGCCGCGAGGCGGGCGAGCGAGCCCGCCGCGCCCGCGAGCGCGCCACCCGTCGCGCGCAGGGCGAGCCACCCCGCGGCGCGACGGACGTCGGCGAGGTAGCGGTCGATGGCGGGAAGTTCCGCCGGGAAGAGGCGCGCGAGGTCGTCGCGGAAGCGCTCCGCGCCGGCGCGCTGCAGGAAGGAGAACCCCGGGTAGTCGTACGCCTCGAAGCGCTCGGGCATCGCGTTCCAGCGCACCGCGCCGCCGGTGACGAGGTCCATGAGCCCGCGCGGGGGCGCGCCCGCGGCCATCTGGCCGACGTAGTGGAGCCCCACGTCCCAGCTGAAGTCGCCGCGGCGGAACGCGTGCGTGAAGCCGCCGAGCCGCCAGTGGCGCTCGAGGACGAGCACGCGCTGCCCGCGCAGCCGCGCGAGCAGGCTCGCGGCGGTGAGCCCGCCCATGCCCGAGCCGATCACGATCGCGTCGAAACGTTCTGCATCCATCCGGTGAGGGCACCCTTCGACTCCGGAACCCTCTAGTACCGGTAGTGGTCCGGCTTGTACGGCCCGGTCGGCGGCACGCCGATGTAGTCGGCCTGCTTCTTCGAGAGCTTCGTGAGCTTCGCGCCGATCTGCTCGAGGTGGAGGCGGGCCACCTTCTCGTCGAGCTTCTTCGGCAGCACGTACACCTTCTTCTCGTACGCGCCGCGGTTCGTCGCGAGCTCGATCTGGGCGAGCGTCTGGTTCGTGAACGAGCTCGACATGACGAAGCTCGGGTGGCCGGTGGCGCAACCGAGGTTCAAGAGCCTCCCCTCGGCGAGGATGAGCACCCGGTGGCCGTCCGGGAACACGAACGCGTCGTACTGCGGCTTGATGTTGATCCGCGTGACGCCCGGGAACTTCTTCAGGCCGGCCATGTCGATCTCGTTGTCGAAGTGGCCGATGTTCCCGACGATGGCGCAGTCCTTCATCTTCGCCATGTGCTCGACGGTGATGATGTCGCCGTTGCCGGTCGCGGTGATGAACAGGTCGGCGGTCTTGACCACGTCGTCGAGCCGCACCACCTGATAGCCCTCCATCGCCGCCTGGAGCGCGTTGATGGGGTCGATCTCGGTGACCTGCACGCGGGCGCCCTGCCCGCGGAGCGATTGCGCGCAGCCCTTGCCGACGTCGCCGTAGCCGCAGACCACCGCCACCTTGCCGGCGAGCATGACGTCGGTCGCGCGCATGATGCCGTCGACGAGCGAGTGGCGGCAGCCGTACAGGTTGTCGAACTTCGACTTCGTGACCGAGTCGTTCACGTTGATGGCCGGGAAGAGCAGCGTCCCCGCTCGCTGCCTCTCGTACAGGCGGTGAACGCCCGTCGTCGTCTCCTAGGTCACGCCGCGGCAGGCGGCCGCGACGCGCGTCCAGCGCTGCGGATCCTTCTTCAGCTCGCGCGCCAGCACCTGCAGGATGATCGCGAACTCCTCCGACTCGGCGGTGGCGGGCGAGGGCACCTTGCCCGCCTCCTCGTACTCGACCCCCTTGTGGAGGAGCAGCGTCGCGTCGCCGCCGTCGTCCACGATCTGCGTCGGGCCGAGTCCGCCGCCGAAGTCGAGCGCGCGCTCGGTGCAGTCCCAGTACTCCTCGAGCGACTCGCCCTTCCAGGCGAAGACCGGGACGCCGCGCGGGTCGTCGGGCGAGCCGTCCTTGCCGACGGCGATCGCCGCCGCGGCGTGGTCCTGGGTCGAGAAGATGTTGCAGGAGGCCCAGCGCACGTCGGCGCCGAGCTCCTTCAACGTCTCGATGAGCACCGCCGTCTGGATCGTCATGTGGAGCGAGCCGGTGATGCGCTGCCCGGCGAGCGGCTGCTTCTTCGCGTACTCCTTCCGCAGCGCCATGAGCCCCGGCATCTCCTTCTCGGCGAGGTCGAGCTCCTTGCGGCCCCACTCCGCGAGCGAGAGGTCCTTCACCTTGAACTCCAGGCGGGTGGCGGTCTTCTTCGCGGCGCGGGCGGCGCTGGGGGGCATCTCTCTCTCCTCGGAGGTGGTGGGACGTTCTAAACCAGCGCGGCGCGCAGCTCAATGACCACGGGGGGGGGCGCCCCGCCCCGCCGGCGAAGCCGTCGGGGTCCCCACCCCTGCTCCGCGGGACCCTGCGGCGCGCTTCGCGCGCCTGCCCCGCGGTCGAGGGGCTGCGCCCCTCTCACCATCCGCGCCTAGTAGTCCTTCGACCAGATGAGGCTCCCGCCGCCGGTGCCGGCGTCGCCGGCGCGGCCCTCGAGCGTCCAGCGCGGGGTGATCTGGAACTCGAGGCGGACCTCGTTCGTGTTCTCGCCCTGCTCCACCTTGGCGCCCACACGGAACGTGTAGCCCACGTAGAGCTTGTCGGTGACGTACTTCCCGGCGCGGAGCTGCGAGGCGTCGATCTGCACCGTGTCGACCGGCAACTTGTCGCCGACGAGCTTCTTGAACTCGCCGGTGAGGTAGGCGCCTGCCGCCGCGCCGGCCGCGCCCACCGCGGCGTCCGGCGTGAGCGTCCCGACCCCGCCCGACCCGGCCTTGAGGTTCGCCCGACCCGTGGCGATGAGCATCGCGATCTGCCCCTCGTCCATCGCCGGGTCGCTCGTGAGCTTGATCTCCGGCGACTCCACGGTCCCGGTGATGACGACGGTCACCTTCGCCTCCGGGTTCGTGTAGAGCGCCTGCACCTCGAGCGTGGCGTCGGTGTAGTCGCCACCGGTGAAGTGGACGCGCGCGAGCTTCACCTCGAAGTTCCGGCCGGCGATCGGCTCCACCTGTCCGCGCAGCGTCTCGACGTCGCCGACGAGGACGAACTCGCCGTCGCCGTACTCCGCCGTGACGTCGGCCTTCAGCTCGACGTCGATGCGCGGGCTGTCGCTCTTCACCCAGAGCTGGTTCGGGGCCCTGAGGTGCACCTTCGCGCGGTAGGACCGCCCCTCCTCGTCGCCGGCCGCGGCCGCCTTCACGCGCGCCCTTTTCTTGAACGGGCCGATGACGATGTCGTCGCGCTCGCCGAGCGGCTGGATGCGGCGCGGCGCGCGGTTCGGCAGCTTCACCACCGCGCGCGGCACCTGCACCTCGCCATCGAGCGAGTCGGCCGAGAACGCGCCCTTCATCGTCGCGTCGAGCGTCAGCGTCGCGAGGTCCTGGCCGGCGCGCGGGAGGGTGAGGCCGTCGGCGTGCACCTCCGCGGTGACGTCGGCGGGCTGGCCCTTCCGCGCGAGGCCCACCGCCTGCGCCTTCGCCTCGATGCGTCCGTCCCCGCGCCGCGCCTCCAGCCGGTCGAGCCTGAAGGTGTCCTCCGACAGCGACGCCCGGACGACGACGTCCGTCCAGTCGCCGTACTCCGCGATCGTCACGGCCGCGCCCTCCACCGCGAGCGTGCCCTTCGGGGAGAGGCGCCCGAGCGGGCCCGCCGCGACGAGGTCCGCGCCGAGCTTCCCGGCCGCGTTGCGGACCCGCCCCGGCGCGAGCGCCGGCAAGACGCGCAGGTCCACCGCGTTCGCGACGAGCTTCGCCTGTGCGGGGGCGCGCTTCAGCGCCCCGCTGCGCAGCGCCGCGAGGTCGAGCGGCGCGTGCACGTCGAGGGTGCCGTCGAGCGTCCCTCCCGTCGCGACCGCGACGTGCACCTCGCCGTGCATGCGCCGGCCCTGCGCCTCGGCGGTGAGCGTCGCGTCCCCGAGCGGGTGACCGGCCACCTCGAGGCGGCGCCCCGCCAGGTCGACGGTGAGCCGCGGCGCCGCGAGCGTCCCCGCGGCGGCGATGGTCCCCTGCACCGAGCCGGCGAGGGGGACCGACATCCCCGCGCGGCGGAGGTCGGTGCCGTGGACGACGATCGTCGCCTGGAGCGGCACCGCCTCCAGGGCGCCCCGCTGGACGAGCCGCTCGACCGCGGCGTCGAGCGAACCCTCGAGCGTCGCGACCTCCTCGCCGCCGAGCCCGGTGCGCGCGCGCACCTCCAGCCCGTTCTCGCGCGCCGTCGCGGCGAGGTCGAGCGCGACGCCGGCGTAGCCCTCGAACGCGCCGTCCGCGAGCGCAAGCGTGACGGTGCCGCGCGGTGCGCGCGCCGTCCCGCCGAGCTCCGCCTTCGCGGTGAGCCGCCCGCGCAGGTCGGCCGGCAGACCGCGCCGGCCCGCGAAGGTCGCGACGTCGAGACCGGGCACCTCGGCGAGGACGTGCGCCGGCGCCGTCGCGAGCGCCTTCACCGTCTGCGCGGGCGCCCGCAGGAGGTCGGCGGTCGCGAGCGGGGCGCGCGCCTCGAGGTCGCCGGCCCGCGTACCGTGCCAGTCCGCGGACGCGACGAGCCGCCCCTCGTCGCCCGCGTCCTCGAAGCGCACCGTCGCCGCGAACGGCCCGAGGTCGCGATAGCGCCCGTCGGCGAGCGCCGCCGTCGCGTCCAGCTCCGGCCGGCCCACCGTCCCACGGATGCGGAGCCCTGCCGACGCCGTCCCGACGAGCAGCAGGTCCTCGCGGTGCGCGAGGGCGAGCGCGTCCGCGACCGGGACGCCGGCGAGGGTCACGTCCACCGCGAGGGGCGCCGAGCGCGGAGCGCGAGCGAGGGACACGGGGAGGTCGAGCTTCGCCTCGAGGGTGCCGCCGCCGTCGCGACGTCCGCCGAGGTCCACCCGCGCGCGCCGCGCCTTCCCGTCGTACTGCACGTCGGCGACGGCGGCGAGGCGGTCCACCCCGGCCACCGCCGCGTCGACGAGCTCGACACGCCCGGACACCTGCGGCGCGGCGGCAGGGCCCTTCGCGGTCGCGTCGAGGGAGAGCTTCCCGCCGATGCCGAGCTTCCGCGGCAGCATCGCGCGCACCGGCAGGAGCGCGAGATCCACGGCCTCGACGCGTGCGCGAGCGTCGAGCGCGCGCCTCTTGCCCGCGCCCGCGAGCCCGCCCTCGAGCAGGATCCGCTGCGCCCCCGACGCGAGGGCCAGGCGATCGACCGACGGCCCGCGCAGGTCCACGGTGGCGGGGCCGGTGAGCTCGAAGCGGTCGCCCGGCCACGAGAGGGTGAGCGCGGAGACGGCGAGGGCGTGGCGGTCGGGGGAGAGCGTCGCGACGCCGGCGACCGTGAGCGGCTCGGGGCCGAGGTCGGGGACCGCGCCCGTCACGGTGACCTCGGCGCGGCGGCCGTCGAGCTGGCCCCGCACCTGGGCCGACCGTACGTCGAGGCGGCCTGCGAGGAGGCGCGCCGCGCCGCCTCCGAGCTGCGCCCGCGGGGCCGAGAAGGGACCCGCGAGGCTCCCCTTCAGCGCGACCTCGCGCGCGGTGAAGCCCGGGCCGGTGAGCGACGGGCTCGCGACGCGGAGGTCGGCGAGCGGCGCCGCGGTCGTGCCGCGCACGTCCGCCTCGACGCGCGCCTTCCCGGAGAAGGCCGGCAGCTTGCGGTCGAGGAGCGCCTCGAGGTCGCGGCGGAGCACGGCGAGGTCCGTCCCGTCGGCGGTGAGGTGCGCCTCGACGGCGCCGCCCTGCCGGAAGCGCCCGCGCCCCTGCACCGAAGCGCCCGGCAGCGCCGCCTCGAGCCGCGACACGTCGACGGTGCCGCGGTCGGCGGTGGCGCGCACCTCGGCGCGCCCGACGCGCCCGCCGCGCAGGCGCGACGGCGCGAGCGACAGCGAGAGCGCCCCCTCGAGCGACGCGAGATCCCTGCCGCGGGCGTGGCCGCGCGCCGTGAGCGAGAGCTCCGTCCCGGGTGCGCCGCGCAGCACGCGCGCGAGGTCGAGCCGCTCCGCGGCGACGTCGAACCCGAGCGCCGTCGCGCCCGGGGGGAGCCGCAACGCCGCCGCCGCTTCGGCCCGGCCGCCCTGGCCGCCGGGCGGGCTGAGCGCCAGCGCCGCCGTCGCGGCGGAGCCGTCGGACTCCGCGTACAGCGTGCCCGCGAGGTCGCCGGCGAGCGGGGCGCGGGGCGCGAGGTCCCGCACCGCGCTCGCGTCCACGCCGAGCGCGAGCAGGGCGGCGCGGCCCTTCCAGGTCGCGCGATCGAAGTCGGCGACGGCGTCGAGCGCGGTGTCGCCCACCGAGGCGCGCAGGAGGCGCACGCGCACCTGCGTCCCGCGCAGGCCACCCGCTGCCTCGATCGAGAGCGGAGCCGCCTCGGGCGCCGTCATCGCGCCGCGCAGGGACAGCTCGACGCGCGCACCGCGCGGGCCGTAGGCGCCCCGCCCGTCGGCGTCGAGGTGATCGGCGGCGAAGGCCGTCTTGCCTGCCGCGTCGACGTAGCTCACCGCCGCGCCGCGCATCGTGAGCCGCGTGACCCGCACCGTCCAGGCGAAGGGCGTCTCGTCGGCCCTCTTCGGCCGCGGGTGCGTGGGCGCGAAGGCGCGCGCGATCGACAGCGTGCCGTCGTCCTCGCGCTTCAGGGCGACCACGGGGTTCACGAGCTCGACGCTGCCGCTCACCTCCTTCGAGCGGAGTCGCCCGAGGTCCAGGTCCACGCGGACGCGGTCGGCCGAGAGCACCACTTCTCCGTCGGGATCGACGACGCGCACGCCCGACAGCTCGAGCCCGCCCTTCGTGCCGAGGCGGAAGCTCGCGAGCTCGATGCGCCCGGCGAGCGCGTCGTCGGCGAACCGGACGAGATGGGGGACGACGAGCCTGCGCCCGAGGTCCGTCGAGACGAGCAGGAACGCGGCGGAGAGCCCGACGCCCAGCGCCGCGGCGACGGCGAGGACCGCGTAGCCCAGGCTGGCGAGCGCTCTCTTCGTGGTCCCCTCCTCGGCCTTCGATAATGGGCGCGCTGCTAGAACGCCTCGCCGATCGAGAGGTGGACGGACACGATGGGCGGATGATGCAGGGCACCCGTGTCGCTCACACCGCCGACGTCGGTGATCCGGACGACCTGGACGCCGGGCCATGAGTCGCCGCCCCGCCCGGTCGGCAGGCGGCTCGCGACGTCGACGCGCACGGGTCCGAAGAGCGTGTTGTAGCGCAGGCCCACGCCGGCCCCGTACTGCAGGTTCCGGAGGTCGAGGGACTCCGCCGCCGAGAGGCGCACGTCGCCGAAATCGAGGAAGACGGCGCCGGCGAGCGCGCCGGAGAGCGGGAAGCGCAGCTCGGCCGAGCCGTCGATGAGCCCGTTCCCGCCCACCGCGAGGTAGGTGAGCGTGCCGTTCTGGATGAACGGGAACACCGGCGAGAGGTCGCGCGTGTAGTAGCCGCGCATGGAGTTCGGACCGCCACTCGTGAACTTCGCGACGATGGGGACGTCCGCGGAGCCCCTGAGCACGTTCACGAGCCCGAGCCGGAGGCGGCTCGCGAGCACGAAGCCGTCGGGGAGCGAGGCGAAGGCGCGCGCCTCGGGCAACAGGCGCAGGTAGGACGAGCCGTTCCCGAACAAGCTGAAGCCCTCCTGCAGCGAGACCGCGAAGTAGAAGCCGCGGTGCGTCGTGATCGGGTCGTCGCGCAGGTCGAGCGCGAGGCGCTGCTCGAAGTACGAAAGGAGGCAGAGGTTCGGGTTGTGGCCGGGGCAGGTCGCGAGGTTGAGCGGCGGCGGCGGTCCCGCGGTCCCGGTGTCGACGCCCGCCTGACGGAGGCCCGCGCTGAGCTGGTACAGCTCGAGGTTCACCGAAGGGGTGAAGGAGACGAGCCGGCCGTAGAAGTGCGTCGGGAGGCCGACGCGCAGCCGCTCGGCGAAGAAGTCGTAGGCGGGCTCGAGGCCGCGCTCCAGCTCCGCCCGGATGTTCAGGTCCACCCTCCGGCCGACGATGTCGGGCTGGGTGAAGTCGGCGGTGGCGAGCCCGACGAAGTCCGACTTCGTCGGGTTGATGATCCGCGGCAGCCAGGCGTAGCCGACGCGCGCGTCGAGCTGGAGCTTGCGCAGCCCGCCGAGCCAGTTGCGGTGCGCCCAGCCGGCCATGAGGTCCACCTCCTGGCGCGTGTACTGGACGGTGATCCCGGGGCCGGCGCGGACGGTGCGGAAGGGCGCCTCGCGCACCGCGACCACGACGGGCAAGGTCTTCTTCGCCTCGTCTGCGGGGCCGGGCGAGACGCGGACGCCGCCGAAGACGCCGAGGTCGTAGACGCGCCCCTGCGCCTTGCCCAGGTCGGTCGCGTCGAACACCTCGCCCGGCTTCACCACTTGCTCCGCCTCCTCGCGGATGCGCCCGCGCGGGACCGCGGCGGCGCCGGCTACGAAGACGTTGCCGAAGTGGTAGCGCTCGTTCGGCTGCACCGTGTAGCGCACCCGCGCCTCGGCGAGGAGCGGGTCCACCTGCGCGCTCTGCGCGACGTCGGCCTTCGCCCAGCCGGTCGAGGTGAGCGCGGCGAGGAGCACCGCGCGCGTCGCGTCGTAGGCGGCCTCGGTGAAGATGTCGCCCACGCGCAGCGGGAGCGTCCCCGCCCTGCGCTTCGCCTCGGGCGCGGCGTCGAGACCGTCGACGGCGAGGTCGACGACGCGCGTCGGCGCCCCCTCGTCCACCCGGACCCGCACCTTCACGAAGCCGTCGCCGTCGGGGATCACGTCGGCCGCCGCGATGCTGGCGCCGTAGTAGCCGATCGACTGGTAGTAGCGGAGGATGCGCCGCTTGTCGTTCGCGAACGCGTCCTCGTCGTAGTAGCGCGTCTCGCGCCAGAAGAAGTGCCAGAAGAACCCGTCCGACGGCTCCGTGGCGAGCCGCTTCGCGAGGTCGCCCGCCGACACGGCGTGGGTCCCGGCGATCTGGAACGAGGTGATGGCGGGGCGCTCGGCGGTCCCGCGCTTCAGCCGGACGGCGCACCCGGCGACGGCGAGCGCGGCGCAGGCGACGGCGAGGCGGAAACGCGGGGTGGTCCGCACGGCGGGCGGATGATGGCACAGGGAGCGCCGCCGGCGCCGCCGTTTCGACGCCGCGCCGCGCGCCGCCCCGAATCGGGGTCGCCGCGCAGTGAACGGGCGCGCCGCGCAACGACCGATCGCGATCCGGAAAGTGCTGCGACACGCGCCTCAGGCGCGAAGCAGGGACAGCGCCACA
>JBJMQK010000035.1:0-4366 GCA_045802735.1 Anaeromyxobacteraceae bacterium
CCTGAGCGTAGCGCCGCAGGCGCGGAGTCGAAGGGCGCAGGCGCGGAGTCGAAGGGCCCGCAGCCGGAATCGAAGGCCCTCCATCCCCTCTCCTCCGCCCCACCCTCGGTGAAGACCCTCGCCCGCGCGCGGCTCGCCGCCGTCGGCGACGTGCTCATGCACTCCGCGGTGAAGGACGCCGCCGCCGATCACCGCGGCGCCGGGGACGGCGGGTTCGGCTGGCTCTGGGCACCCATCGCGGACCTCCTCTCCGCGCCCGACCTCACCTTCGCGAACCTCGAGACGCCCATCGCGCCACGCGCCGGAGCGGGCTCTCGCAGCTTCGTCTTCAACGCCCCGCCGGACGTGGTGCGGGCGCTCGCGCGCGCCGGCGTCGACCTCGTCTCGGTCGCGAACAACCACATGCTCGACCAGGGGCGCGCCGGGTTCGAGGAGACCCTGCGCGAGCTCGACGCGGCGGGGATGCCCTACGTCGGCGCCGGCGAGGCGGGGCGCGAGGCGGGGCCGCGCGTCGTGACGGTGAACGGGCTGCGGCTCGCGTTCCTCGGCTACACCTACGGCCTCAACCAGTCCGGGAACGACTGCCCGGCGGCGCCGAGGCCGCGCCCCTGCGTGCGCGCGTCGGTGCTCGACCGCGAGCGCGCCGTCCTGGACGTGCGCGCCGCCGCGGACGCCGCCGACGCCGTGGTCGTGTCGGTGCACTGGGGCGAGGAGTACCAGCAGCAGCCGCGCGAGGCGGACGTCGCGCTCGCGCACCAGCTGGCCGACGCGGGCGCGCTCGTCGTGCTCGGGCACCACCCGCACGTGCTGCAGCCCCTCGAGCTGTACTCGCGCGCCGACGGGCGCACGGCGCTCATCGTCTACTCGCTCGGCAACTTCGTCTCGAACCAGTCGCGCCTGTACGTGCACGGCGTCACGCCCGAGCGGGTGGGCGCGACGCGCGACGGCGCGCTCGTCGAGCTGGAGATCGCGCGCCGCGACTACGGCCGCGGGGTCGTCCGGGTCGAGCTCGCCGCGGCCGGCTGGACGCCGCTCTGGACCGAGAACGACACCGCAGACCCGGACCGGCGCGCGCGCCGGGGGGCGCGGCCGTCGATCCAGGTCGTGTCGCTCGACCGCGCGCTCGCGCAGGTCCGGAGCGAGCTCGCGGCGCTCCCCGATCCGGTGCCACCGGAGGCCCAGTCACGCTACGTGAAGCTGCGCCGCCGCGAGGAGCTGTACCTCGCGCGCCGCGCGGCGATCACGGCGGTGATGGGCGAGGACCTCGAGCGCGAGGCGCCACCGGTGGCGGCCGCGCCGGCGGCGCCTGGAGAGCCTGCGGCAGCAGCCGTCGCGCGCTGATCTCCCCTACCCCGGCTCCTTCGCGCCGACGACCTGCCGCGCCGGGCCCATGTCGCTCGCGGCGAGGTCGGGCGCCGCCGGCACCTTCAGCTCGACGAGCTCGATGCCGATCCGCTTCGCGAACTCGAAGATGCGGGCGTCGCGGTAGAACTCGCCGAAGACGATGCGCGTGCAGCCCGAGTTCGCGATGAGCTTGAAGCAGGGCCAGCAGGGCGAGGCGGTCGTGTAGATGGTCGCCCCCTCGATCGCGACGCCGTTCTTCGCGGCCTGGATGATGGCGTTCGCCTCCGCGTGCACGGTGGCGACGCAGTGGCCGTCCTCCATCATGTGCCCGACCTCGCTGCAGTGGGGCAGGCCCCGGATCGAGCCGTTGTAGCCGGTGGAGAGGATCGTGCGATCGCGCACGAGCACCGCGCCCACGTGCTTGCGGTCGCAGGTGGCGCGCGTCGCGACGACCCGCGCGATGTTCATGAAGTAGTCGTCCCAGCTCGCTCGCAGGTCCATCGGCGCCCCCGCGCGCGGAGCGCGCGCACGGCCCATCCTACCCGATGGGGAAGACGTCCGCAGGCGCCCGCGCGCTAGGTAGACGCGATGATCTTCCGCCCGCGCGCCGCACTCGCCCTCGCTGCCGCGCTCCTGGCCCTGCCCGGCGCGGGCGCGCGCGCCGACGACGAGCCCGACGGCGGCGCACCCTCCGCGGACATCCGGACCGTCTCCGGGAAGGTGAGCGCCCTCGAGTGGAAGGACGGCAAGGTCACGGTCCAGGCGTCGGACGGGCCGGTGACCGTCGCCGTCGACCGCAACACGACCGTCTACCTCGAGAACCGCCTCGGCTCGCTGCGCGACGTCGCCGTCGGGCTACCGGTACGCGTCTCGTTCGGACCGGAGCACCGCGCGTTCTGGCTCGAGGTGCGGCCGCGGGGCGTGATGACCTCCCCCGGCGGAGGCGGCGAGCCCGACGCCGGCCCGGCCAAGGCACCCGATGGCGGGCCGCCCGACCTCCCGGCGCCACCGACGCGCGGCGGCGGCGCGGGCGAGCCCGACGCCGGCGCTCCCCCCGGCCCGCCGTCACCGCCGGCGACACCGCCCGGCGGTCCGGGCGCGACACCACCCGAGACGCCGCAGCCCAACCCGCCGCCGGTGCCCGGGCCCACCGGACCGAGCCCCATCCCGGGCGGTCCGGTGCGGCGCTGAGCGTTCCTCCGCCCTTCGACTCCGCTTCGCTCCGCTCAGGGCAAACGGACGACGGCTACATCCGGCTCGGACCTGGCGTGGGCGTCGACGGGGTCGCGACCGCCGCGGAGGCGGTGGTGCCCGGCGCGAGCTGCGCGAGGCCATTGTCGGCGAGGAAGCGGCGCAGCTTCGCGGCGGGGGCCACGAACGTCTCACCCGGCATCGGGACGTCGAAGGCGTAGCCGTCGGACTCCTTGCCGAACGCCACGCGCGCGGTGCGGTAGCCCTCGACGAGGCCGACGAGGCGGCCGCCGGGGACGTCGAAGACGCCGCCGCCGGAGCTGCCGTAGCCGATGGCAGCGTCGGTCTTGAGCGCCCTGGGGAGGCGCGGCGCCGCGCCGTTCTCGGCGAAGTCGTACTCGACCTGCGAGACGATGCCCGCCGCGACCGAGAGCCCCTTCCCGAACGGCGCGCCGATGACGACGAGGTCGTCGCCCAGCTCGAGCCCGTCGTCCGACGCGATCGGCGTCACCGGGACGGTCGCGCCGCGGACCTCGACGACCGCGACGTCGTTCTCGGGGGCGTGCCCGCGCGCGACGACGCGGCCGGCGTACGGCTCCTTGCGACCCGAGACGAGCACCCTCAGCTCCACCGGGTCCTTCCAGGTGGTGCCGCGCTCGACGACGTGCGCGTTCGTGAGGATGAAGGTGCGGTCGCCGTCCTTCGCGAACGCGACGCCGGACGCGCTGCGGACGACGTCGCCCGCCGACGCGATCTGGAGCCGCACGGCGCTCGGGTAGACCTTCTGGACGGTGGCGCTGCGCGGGTTGCCCTTCCCCTGCGCGGCGGTGCGGTGGGGAACGACTGCGACGAGTGCGCCGGCGCCGAGGGTGGCGCTGGCGGCGATGGCGAGGAGTCGGTTCGTAGGCACGCCGGGGAGAACCGGCAACCCCGTGTAGGCTATTCCGGGAAGCGCCCCGCGGGCGGCGGTGCGGGGAGGCGCCCGCCGGGCCGGTCCCCCGGCGGCGGCGCCCCGCCCATCACTCCACGTACCTGCGCCGCATGAGGAACAGCACCGCGTCCGCAGCGCAGTGCTCGCAGTAGGCGTAGCGCTCGCGCAGCGTCGCGAGCGTGCGCTCGACGCCCTTTCGCGCCTTCTCGTCGAGCGAGGCGCGCTCGCCGGAGAGGTAGCGCAGCACGTCGGTCTTGCCCTTCTCGAGCTGGCGCTTCCGCTCCGCGTACGAGTGATCGCGCAGGCGCTTGAAGAGGTCGGGGAAGATCGCCTGCGTGTCGATGTCGGTCTGGTCGGGGTGGTCGAGCCGGTAGGCGCCGACGGTCGCGATGAGCGAGCGGCGGAACACGCCGCGGTCCTCGTCGGCCGGCATGACGATGGCCTCGAACTCGAGCATCCGCGCCTCGTCCGGCGGCTCGGAGTCGCCCGTGATGCGGTTCCGGACGCGCTCGCCCTTCACCCACGACGACACCTGGCCGAGGTAGCGGCCGAAATGCCCGCGGTACTGGGCCTCGCTCACCATGCCCATCGAGTCGCGGATCTCCTCGTCGAGCGAGTCGAGCACCTCCGACTCCGCGACGCGGACGAACTCCTCGGCGTCGTGGTAGCCGTCCGCGGGCTCCTGCTGCAGGAAATCGTGCACCGACCGCTCCTTGCAGAGCGCCTCGAGCTCCTCCAGCACCGCCATCGGCGTGAGGCAGCGGTAGTGCGGGTTCTGCGCCGCATTCATGAGCGCCGTCTTCAGCTCGCGCGCCGACGCGCCGGTGCGCCCCTCGTAGCGCGGCACGTTCTCGGTCTCCCGGTACAGCGCCTCGAGGTGCTTCTTCAGCTCGCGCGCCT
>JBJMQK010000053.1:0-2626 GCA_045802735.1 Anaeromyxobacteraceae bacterium
GAGAAGGCGCAGTACACCTTCACCCGCCGCGTCGCCCCTTGAGCCTCTCCGGAGAACGAATGCGCATCCTTCACACCATGCTCCGCGTCGGTGACCTCGAGCGGTCGCTCCGCTTCTACACCGAGGTCCTCGGCATGAAGCTCCTGCGCAGGCAGGACTACCCCGACGGCCGCTTCACGCTCGCCTTCGTCGGCTACGGCCCCGAGGCGGAGGGCGCGGCGATCGAGCTCACGCACAACTGGGACACGAGGGCGTACGAGCTCGGCACCGGGTTCGGCCACGTCGCGGTGGAGGTGCCGGACGCATACGCAGCGTGTGCGGAGGTGAAGCGCAAGGGCGGGGTCGTGGCGCGCGAGGCCGGCCCGATGAAGCACGGCACCACCGTCATCGCCTTCGTGCAGGACCCGGACGGCTACAAGATCGAGCTCATCCAGCGCGGCGGCTAGCGTCGATCGCCGCGATCTTCTCGCGCAGCATCTCCTGGTGCTCGACCTCCTCCTCCTTCAGCTCCTCGAAGAAGGCGCGCACCTCGACGTCCGTCACGTAGGGAATGGCGGCTGCGTAGAACTCGTAGGCGCGGATCTCGGCGCGGAGCGCGACCTCGAGCGCGTCCCGCGCCGTCATGGACGGCGTGAGCTCGCCCGGGTCCGGCGCCTCCCCCTCGCCCGGCTCCAGGACCGAGATCTCGATGCGCGGATCGCGGTGGAACTTGAGGCGGCGCCGCATGTAGAGGTCGCTGCGGTGCTTCGCCTCGTTGATCGCCATCGCGCGGAACACGGCGGCGGCGCCGTGCTCGTCGCGGTCGCCGAGGTACTTCGCGAAGTCCTGGTAACGGAGCTCCGCGTCCTCCTCGATCATGATGGCGAGGTCGAAGGCGCCGCGCAGGTCGAGCGCGGCGAAGTTGATCGACGGACCCATGCTGCTACACCACCTTAAGGGGGGCGGCGCGTCAAGCCGTACGCGTCCGGGACGCCCGTCGGGGGGCACCGCTAAGGACGAAGCAGCTCCTCGAGGTAGGGCTTCCACACCGCGGCCAGCGTGAGCGTCTGGTGCCCGATGGTGCGATCGCTCACCGGGACCAGCACGAACCGGCCGTTCGGCACCTTCGGCACGAGGCGCTCCATGACGCCCAGCTCCGCCGGGTTGATCTCGTCGTCGGCGAAGTTCACGGCCACGAGCCGCGCCTTGATCTTCGCGAGGTCGGGCTCGGGATCGTAGTCCCACGACGACTCGTACCAGTACAGGTAGTCGTTCGCGTCGAGCTTCTGGCGCGCACCCTCGACGAGCTTGTCGTACATCGCGTCGGCGTCCTTGCGCGTCGGCGCCTGCCTCTGGAGGCGGACCGGGCTGTCGGTCATGAGCGTGAAGATCGGGACGGCGTAGGTCCAGCGGCGCGGCTGCGATGCGTAGTCTCCTCCACTCCACTCCGGGTCGCTGCGGATCGTCTCGGCGACGAGGCGCCGCCAGAGCAGGTTCCGGCCCGAGATCTGGATGGGCTGGCTCGCGATGGGCATGAGCGCGTCCATCATCTCGGGGTAGCGCTCCCCCCACAGCCAGGTCTGCATTCCCCCCATCGAGGTCCCGACGACCGCCCGCAGGTGATCGACGCCGAGGCCCTTCGTGACGAGCAGGTGCTGCGCCGCCACCACGTCGCCGTAGCCGTAATGCGGGAAGCGCGCGTGGAGCCCGTCGCTCGGCTTCGACGAGCCGCCGCGGCCGAGGCCGTCCGGCAGGATGACGTAGTAGCGCGTGGCGTCGAGGGGCTGGCCGGGCCCGAACAGCTCGCCCCCGAGCGACGGCGCGAGGAAGTTCTTCCCGGTGCCCGTCGTGCCGTGGAGCAGGAGCACCGCGTTCGCGACGCGGCCCTCGGCGTCGCGGCGCGGCGTCCCGAGCGTCGTGTAGTGGAGGCGGACCTCCGGGAGGCGCTCGCCGCGCGCGAACGCGAAGTCCTTCGCGACGAAGTCGCCCTCCTTCTGGCCCGGGTACGGCGCTGGGTCCGCGGCGAGGAGCAGCGCACAGGCGGCGGCGAACGGAGCGATCATCGTCCTTCCTCCCGGAGGTGGAGCGTGGGGGCGCGGCGCAGGTCGCCGCGGAGCGCGGCGGCGAGGATCCTGGCCCAGGCGGCGAGCGCGCCCGCGAACGCGAGCGCCGCGACGGCGAGCCACGCCGCCACGCGGTGCACGTCGAGGCCGGCGGCGATGCGCGCGCCGAAGGCGGCGGCGAGGAACAGCGCCATCGTCCGGAGCGGCCAGCGGGCGCGGGCCGCGGCGCCTTGACCGTCGGCGAAGACCACCTCGAGCGCGAGGGCGAGCGTGAGCTGCGCGAACCCG
Source organism: Anaeromyxobacteraceae bacterium (assembly GCA_045802735.1). Lineage (GTDB taxonomy): Bacteria > Myxococcota > Myxococcia > Myxococcales > Anaeromyxobacteraceae > Anaeromyxobacter_A. The sequence continues at coordinate 2,331 of JBJMQK010000053.1, forward strand.
CCGACGAAGAGCACGTGGAGCGCCGCGCCGCGGAGCCGCGGCGGGGCGAGCGCCTCCAGCGCGAAGCCGGCGGGGACGAGCCAGGTCCCGGCCCAGGCGAGGCGGCGGTGGAGCGCGCCGGCGGCGGGAGGGCGCGCGACGTGCGCAGCGAGGAGGACGGCGCAGGCGATGGCGGCGCGGAGGCCGGCGCCGCCCGCACCGATCACCACGACGTCGTACTGGTGGCTCTCCAGCCCTCGGGAGTCCGCGCCGGCACCGGCGGACATCCGGTTTCCGGTCATCGGGTGGCGGCCCTC
>JBJMQK010000062.1:0-3785 GCA_045802735.1 Anaeromyxobacteraceae bacterium
CGGCCGCCGGCTGCCGCCCCGGCGCCGTGCCCGGCGCACAGCGTCCGCGCGTCGGGCCTGCCCGCGTCGACCGCCGCCACCACCGCCGCGCGCGCGGCGGCGCGCCGCCCCGCCGACGCCGCATCCTCGTCCATCACCTCGAACGCAGGGTCGAGGTTCGCCTCGACGGCGTGATCGCGCAGGAGCCGCCCGGCGAAGCCGTGGATCGTCCCCACCGCCATGCGCTCGAGCCCGCGGAGGCGCTCGCGCCAGGCCCGCGCCTCGGCCGGCGATGACGCCGCCGCGCGCTTCGCCACCGCCTCGCGCAGGCGCTCCGACAGCTCCTCCGCCGCCTTCTCGGTGAAGGTGATGGCGACGACCTCCGCCGGATCGCACGCGTCGTGGCCCGCCTCGCCGGCGAGGAGGCGGACGCACAGCTCGACGAGGCACGTCGTCTTTCCCGAGCCCGCGCCCGCCGAGACGGCCGTCGGCCCGACGAGGTCGAAGAGCGCCTGCGCCGCGCGGCTCCAGACGATCACGCCGCCTCCTCGGCCAGCGCCTGCGCGCGGCACACCGCGCCGAAGGGGCATCCCCCGCAGTCGCGCGAGGCGATGGGGAGCGCGCCCGCGCGGACGCTGCGCACCGCCTCGACGACGGCGTCCGCGAACGGCCGCACGCCCGCGTCCCGCGCCGCGGCGCGCGCCGCGGCGTCCTGCGCGAAGAGCGGGTCGCCGCCCGAGGCCCGGAAAGGCGCGAGCCGCTCGGCGCTGCGCAGGAGGAGGTAGGTCGCCGCGACCTCCGACCGCCCCGGGAGCGCGCGCGCCGCCGCCATGAGATAGGTCGGGACCTGGAAGTTCGTCTCGCCGAGCGCGTCGGGGGCGAGCTTCTTCCGGTGCTCCGCCTCGGCGCGCGAGTCCTTGTAGTCGATGAGGAGCAGCCGGTCGGGGCCGGCGTCGACGCGGTCGAGGCGACCGCGCATCCGGACCGCGCCCTCGCCCTCCCCGAGCACGAGCGGCGGCACACCGGTGTCGCCGCCGAAGCCGTACTCGAGGAGCGCCGGCGAGAGCCCGTCCGCCGCGTCGGCGTCCGCCCGCACCACCCGCTCGAGGCGCGCGACCACCGCCGCGCGACGCGCCGCCCACACCGCCGCGTCCCCGACCCGCCCATCGGCGGCGAAGCGCTCGAAGATCGCCGCCGCCGCAGCGCGCAGCGCCTCGGACTCCTCCTCCGTGCCGCGCAGCGGGAGCGCGCCCGCGTCCCGCCGCTCGCGCAGGAACCGCTCCAGCACGGCGTGGCCGATGCGGCCCTCGTCGCGCGGGTCGATGTCGAGGTCCGCGCCGTCGCGCTCCGGGAGGGCGAGCACCATCCCGGCGAAGAGCCGGTACGGGCAGCGCGCGTGCGTCTCGAGCTGCGACGGCGTCCACTCGTCCGGCAGGGCGTGCGCGAGCAGCGGGAGCACGTCGCCGAGCCCGCCCGCGCCGCGCGAGGGCCGGCGCTCCCCGATGGCGAGGCGCCGCTCGGCCTCGAGCGCGCCACGCGCGAGCGCCGAGGCCGCGCTCGCCGCGAGCTCCTGGGCTGCGCCCGAGAGCGCGCGGAGCGCCTCGGCGCCGTCGCCGCGACGACCGCTGCGCGCGGCGCCCCGGAGCGCTTCCGCGCGCGTCCGGCTCGCGGCGAGCGCCGGCTCGGGTGCCGGGAGGAGCGGAGCGGCGACGCCCGCGGCTGCGAGCGCGTCGACCGCGAAGGGCGACGGCGGGCCGCCGCTGCCGTCGGGGCCCGGCGCTGGCCAGGTGAGGGCGAGCCGCTCGCGCGCCGCCGCGAGCGCGGAGAAGCCGAGGTACAGCGCGGTCGCGCGCCGCTGCGCCCCGGTCGCGACCCCGAGGCGACCGGCGGCGCGGTTCACCGCCTCGCGCTCGGCGTCGCGCAGGAGCGGCTCGGCCGCGGGCGCGGGCGGGAAGGCGCCGCGCGCGCAGCCCATCACCACGGCCGCGCGCGCGGAGACCCCCGGCGCGTCGGCGACGCCCCACAGCTCGACGGCGGCCGCTGCCGGGCCCTCGCGCGGCACGGTCCGCGCCCCGACCGCCGTCCGGAGGAGGGACGCCCACTCCGCGGCGCGGAGCGCCTCCCCCGCCCTGCCGACGAGCGCCAGCGCGCGCACCACGTCCTCGGCGGCGTCGTCGAGGCGGCCGATCGCCGCGAGCGCGGCCTGCGCTGCCGGGAGGCTCGCCCGCGCCGCGCGGCGACGCGCCCCGGTGCGCGCGACGAGGCCGCGCAGCCGCGCCGCGTGCTCGCGCGCCGTGGCGGGCGCCGCGAGCGACCGCACGAGGACCCGGACCTCCTCGAGGGCCTCGGCCGACGCGACGAGACCGCGGCGCTCGCGCGACGCCGCGGCGGTCGAGAGCGCCAGGGCGCGGCGCCGCAGCGACGCCTCCGGGTCGCCGCGCACGTCGAGCGCGCCGGCGCGGTCGAGCCAGTACCCGAGGCGCGGCGGTGCGCGTACGCCGAGCCACGCCGACGCCGCGAGCGCCTCGAGCGCCGCGCGCGTGGGCGTCGCCGCGGCGTCGAGCGTCCCGAGCAGCGCGCGGACCGGCGGCGCCTCGTCGAGGGGCGCGCCGCGGCCGGCGGCGAAGGGCAGGCCACGCGCCGCGAACGCGCGCTGGAGCGCCCCCGCCGCGCGCGCTGGCGAGGCCGCGAGCACGACCACGTCGTCGGGTCCGACGCCGTCGTCGAGGAGGCGCGCGACGAGGCGGGCGACCACCTCGGCCTCCCCCTCCTCGCCCGCGCCGCAGGCGCCGACGACGCGCCCGTCGCTCGCGGGCGCCGCGGCTCCCGGCGGCGCGCCGGCCGCGGCGCCGGGGACGCCCGCGCCCACCTCGCGGAGGAGCCGTGCGACGGCCGCGGAGCGGTCGCGCTCGGGCTCGATGCCCGGGAGGACGACGTTCACCTCCCGCCGTGCCGCGAGCTCGTGGAGCGCCTCGAGCCGGCGCAGGAGCGGCTCCGACGGCGCGCAGAGATCCGCGCGCTCGGCGAAGTAGGGTACGCGCGCGTGCGTCCGGCGCGCGCGATGGGCGAGCGCCGCGACGAGGTCGAACGCCGCCGGCGAGAGTTCGTGAAAGCCGTCGAGCACGAGGAGGTCGAGCGCCAGGAGCTCCTCGTTGCGCACCGCGGCCGGCACCGCCTCCGCTGCAGCCCGCAAGGCCGCGGCCGCGTCGAGCGCACCCAGCTCGGCGAGCCGTTCCTCGTACCGGGCGAGCGCCGCCGCGACATCCGCGAGCCGCGACCCGGCGCGGCCGCCGAGCGCGCCCGCTGCCGCGCGCACCTGTGCCGCCGTGACCTCGCCGCGCCTGAGCTCGGCGATCGCCGACGCGAGCGCCGAGGCGAGGCCGCCGTCGGGTTCGGCGCCGGCGAGCGGCGGGCCCGCGGCATCGCCGCAGGCGCTCGCGAGGAAGCGCTCCGCGAGCGGCGTCAGCACCGGCCGCGCGTCGCCGGCCGCGGCGAGGACGCGCAGCGCCGTCGCGTCTGGCGTCTCGACGCGCGCGCCGAAGACGAGCCCGTCCTCGGCATCGCACAGGCGGCGCAAGGCTCGGGCGGCCCGCAGCGCGTCGGGGACGAGGCAGAGGGCGGACACCGCGCGAGCGTACGCGGGCGGTCTGACGCGGATGAGGCGGCCGCCGCACAGCCGATGATGGCTCGGGCTTGACACCCTGAATGTTATCGTTATCATCACCACACGTCCGCCGTGCGTGCAGTAGCGAACGAGCTGCTGATAACGATAACTGGTTCGCGCCGGTCGCCGCCGTCGCGAGGGG
>JBJMQK010000079.1:0-4193 GCA_045802735.1 Anaeromyxobacteraceae bacterium
GGGCTCCTGCGCGAGGGTCACTTCCAGGCGCTCTCGAAGGGTTACGAGTTCCTGCGCCGGCTCGACCTGCGCCTGCGCATCGTGCACGACTACACGATCGACCACCTGCCGCAGGGGCTCGCGCTCGCGCAGCTGGCGCGCCGCCTCGGCTACTCCGGCGACGACCCCGCCGCGCGCCTCCGCGCCGACTACGACCGCGTCACGGCCGCGGTGCGCGCCGCGTTCGAGGACGTGGTGCGGTAGCGCCCTTCGACTCCGGTGCGCTGCGCGCACCTACGCCCAGGGAGAACGGAGCCGAGGCCCGTCAGAGCTGGATTTGGGCGCCCAGCTCGACGACGCGGTTCGGCGGCAGGTCGAAGAAGGACGTCGCCGTCTGGGCGTTGCGCGTCATGATGATGAAGAGGCGCTTCCGCCACCCGGCGAGCTTCGCCGGGCCGCTCGGGAGCAGCGTCTCGCGCCCGAGGTAGTAGGTCGTGTCCATCGAGGCGCGGTCGATGCGCGGGCCGGGCACCGCGCTGGCGGGGAGCTTCGCGAGGAGCGCCGGCACGTTCGGCGTCTCCATGAACCCGTAGCGCGCGACCACCTGGTAGAAGCCCGCGCCGAGCGCGCTGATGGTGAGCTTGTCGGGGCCGCGCACCATCGGGATCTCCTCCGTCACGATCGACACGAGGAGCACGCGCTGGTGGAGCACCTTGTTGTGCTTCAGGTGGTGCAGCATGACGGGCGGCGCCACGCCCGGCGTCGAGGTCATGAAGACGGCGGTGCCGCTGACGCGGTGCGGCGGGTGGCGCTCCATCTCGGGCAGGAAGAGGGCGAGCGGGAGCCCCGCATCGCGCATGAGCTCCGACAGGGCGGCGCGGCCCCGCTTCCATGTCGTCATGAGCGCGAACACCGAGACGGCCGCGGCGATGGGGAACCAGCCCCCCTCCTCGATCTTCACGACGTTGGCGCTGAAGAAGGAGAGGTCGGCGACGAGGAAGAGCACCGTGAGCGGCCAGGCCTTCCAGCGGGCCCACCCCCAGCGCTCGCGCGTCACCCGGTGGAAGAGGAGCGTCGTGATCGTCATCGTGCCGGTGACGGCGATGCCGTACGCCGCCGCGAGGTTCGACGAGGTCTTGAACCCGAGCACGATGCCGACGCAGGCGACGCCGATCGCCCAGTTGACCTCCGGGATGTAGATCTGGCCGATCTCCGTGGTCGAGGTGTGACGGATGGTGACGCGCGGACAGTAGCCGAGCTGCACCGCCTGGCGCGTGAGCGAGAAGGCGCCCGAGATGAGCGCCTGCGACGCGACGATCGCCGCGGCGGTGGCGATCGCGATCATCGGGTACAGGCCCCAGCTCGGCACGACGAGGTAGAACGGGTTCCGCGCCGCCTCGGGGTCGTGCAGGAGGATCGCGCCCTGCCCGAAGTAATTGAGGAGGAGCGCCGGCATCGCGACCGCCAGCCAGGCGAGGCGGATGGGCCGCCGCCCGAAGTGGCCCATGTCGGCGTAGAGCGCCTCGCCGCCGGTGATGCAGAGCACCACCGCGCCCAGGACGAGGAAGCCGTGCATCCCGTGCTCGCGGAAGAACCGCGCGGCGTGGTGCGGCGAGATCGACCACAGGATGGACGGATCGCGCAGGAGGCCGCGCACGCCCACGAGCGCGATGCAGAGAAACCACACCAGCATCACCGGCCCGAAGACGGCGCCCACGGTCGCCGTCCCGCGCTTCTGGAACAGGAACAGCACGATGAGGATGAGGACCGTCGCGGGCACGATGACGTGCTCGAACGTGGGCGCCGCGACCGCGACGCCCTCCACCGCGCCGAGGACGCTGATGGCGGGCGTGATGACGCCGTCGCCGTAGAGGAGCGCCGCGCCGAAGAGGCCGAGGAGGAGCAGCACCTCCCGCGCGCGGCGCGTGCTCTTGCGCTCGCCGACGAGCGCCATGAGCGCCAGGATCCCGCCCTCGCCGCGGTTGTCCGCGCGCATGACGAAGGTGAGGTACTTGAAGCTGACGACGAAGGTCATCGCCCAGAAAACGAGCGAGAGGATGCCGCGCACGTTCTCGGGCGTGGGCGCGACGCCGTGCGGCCCGTTGAAGCACTCCTTGAGCGCGTAGAGCGGGCTCGTCCCGATGTCGCCGTAGACGACGCCGAGCGCCCCGAGCGCGAGCGTGAGGAGCGGAACGTGGTGCGTCCCCGGGGTGGCGTGGGGGTCGGCTCCGGCGGCGGGCGGCGCCGCAGGCGGGGGCACCGCGTGGGCTGCTGCGTGCGACGAGGGTCTTGAAGGTTCGAGCATTTTTTGGGCGCGCCGGACCGCGGAGCCTATGCGGAACCGGTGCCAGGGTCGAGCGCGCATGAACGGGCGCTCTTTCGCTCAAATCTGCTCAACTCCCACGCAGCGCGCTGCCCGAAGGGGTGGCAGCCCTCGTCTGCCCGGTCTCGCAGCAGGCGCGGCGGATCATCTTTGATTCCACCCCTTGCTTGGTGCATGTTCGGGGCATGGACAAGGGCGAGAAGATCTGGCTCGACGGCAAGCTCGTCGCATGGGACGACGCGAAGGTCCACGTCCTCACGCATGCGCTCCACTATGGCGTCGGCGTGTTCGAGGGGATCCGCGCCTACAAGACCGCGGACGGCCGCTCGGCGGTGTTCCGCCTGCGCGAGCACCTCCAGCGCCTCTACGACTCGGCGCACATCGTCCTCATGGACATCCCCTTCCCGCTCGAGCGGCTGCACGAGGCCTGCCTCGAGACGCTGCGGGCGAACAAGCAACCGGAGGGGTACATCCGGCCGCTCGCGTTCTTCGGCTACGGCTCGATGGGCGTCGGCGCCGTGAACCCCGTCCAGGTCTGCATCGCGACGTGGCCGTGGGGCGCCTACCTCTCCGACGAGGGGCTCAAGAAGGGGATCCGGGCCAAGGTCTCGTCGTTCACGCGGATGCACGTGAACGTGAACATGGTCCGCGCGAAGGTCAGCGGACAGTACGTGAACTCGTTCCTCGCGAACCGCGAGGCGATGCTCTCCGGCTACGACGAGGCGATCCTGCTCGACACCGAGGGTTACGTCGCCGAGGGCTCGGGCGAGAACATCTACATCGTGAAGAGCGGCACGATCTACACGCCGCCGCTCTCCTCGCCCGTCCTCGCCGGCATCACGCGCGACACGGTGCTGCGGATCGCGAAGGACCAGGGGATCCCGGTCGTCGAGCAGAAGTTCACGCGCGACACGATGTACCTCGCCGACGAGCTGTTCATGACGGGCACCGCCGCCGAGGTGACGCCGGTGCGCGAGGTGGACAACCGCCGCATCGGCGCCGGGACCGCCGGCCCCATCACCCGGAAGATCCAGGACGTCTTCTTCCGGACGGTGAAGGGCGAGGAGCCGCGCTACCGCGAGTGGCTGACGAGCTACTGAGCGCGCGGTCCGTCCCAAACCTGTTGACCGGTCGGCGGCGTTTCGGCTAGATTCCGCCGACTTTCCGGGCACCGCTGGAAAGCTCAAAGAAATCCGTTGCTTGCGTGCGCCTGCTCCCTCGGCCGCCCGGAAGCGCGGCCCGGAGGCTTTTCCGCACATGCGCAGCCGGTACCTCGACGTCGACGACCGCACCCAGGATCTCGCGGAGCGCTTCCGCGCCGCGCCGGCGATCGCGCAGGAATTCAACAGGAAATACGAGCTGTCGTGGGTGCACCACGAGAACGCGCTCGAGGGCGTCATCTTCAGCGGGCAGGAGATCGAGCACGCGCTCGAGAACCAGCCGCTCGTCGAGGCGTCGTCCATGGCGGCGCTCCGCGACATCCGGAACTTCAAGGCCGCGGCGGACGTCGTGCGCACCGAGGCCGCGGCGAAGAGGCCGAGGATCACGCAGGAGTTCGTGCGGACGCTCTACGTCACGCTCCACGCCGGCATCGAGGCGCGCGCCGCCGCCGAGCTGCGCAAGGACATCCCGCTCCACCGCGCCTACTTCCACGAGATCACGCCGCCGGCGAAGATCGCGGCCCAGCTCGCGGGCCTCATGGAGTGGTGCGACTCGGCGGAGTTCCGCGCGGCGCACCCGGTCCAGCGCGCGTCGAAGCTGCAGCACGGGTTCATGCAGATCTACCCGTACACCGAGGGGTCCGGGAAGATCGCGCGCCTGCTCTCGAACGTCGTCCTGCTGCACCACGGCTACCAGCCGTGCATCATCCACGCGATCGACCGGCAGCGTT